>JANMYB010000019.1:0-25258 GCA_031381645.1 Methylotenera sp. | reverse complement strand
GGCGGCAGCGCGGCGGATAGCCAGCACATTGCGGCGGAAATCGTTGGGCGCTTTAAAAAAGAGCGCAAAGGCATGCCAGCGATTGCGCTTACGACTGACACTTCAATTTTAACTTCTGTCGGCAACGATTACGGCTACGATTATATTTTCGCGCGCCAAATCGAAGCGCTTTGTCGGCCAGAAGATCTAGTGATTGGCATCACCACTTCTGGCAATAGCGCTAACGTAGTGCGCGCAATGGAAGCCGCTAAGGAAATCGGCGCAACCACCGTGGGCTTGACTGGCGGCACGGGCGGAAAATTAACTGCACTATGCAATTACAACTTAATCATCCCATCCAATGTCACTGCTCGAATTCAAGAAGCGCATATATTTGTTGGTCACTCACTTTGCGAAATTTTAGAATCTTAATAATATAATGCAACAAAAATTATTAGACACGGTAAAGCAATTTGGTAGCAACACCCTAGATGGCAGTTCTGGGCACGCGCTGGTGATTGGCGATGTGATGCTAGACCGCTACTTAATTGGCTCTGTGGGACGCATATCGCCCGAGGCTCCAGTGCCGATAGTGTTGCTGAATGCGCAAAATGAACGCGCTGGCGGCGCGGCCAATGTGGCAGCAAACTTAGCACTTTTAGGCATTAAAACGCATATTGTGGGCTGTGTTGGCAATGATAGTGAGGCTAAAACTTTAGTGGGGTTGCTCAAAGAAATGGGCGTGGATGCAAGCGGTATTTGCATCTCAAAAAATCGTCCTACCATCGCCAAAACCCGCGTGGTAAGCGGCCACCAGCAAATGATGCGGCTAGATCAAGAAAGTAGCGCAGCTTTTACTACTGAAGAAATAGATGTCCTGCAAGCCAATATCGATGAGGCTCTCAGGCATGCCCCTAAAATAGTTATTTTATCTGATTACGCAAAAGGTTTATTAAGCGAGCAAGTTTGCCAACACATTATCACCACATGTAAAGCGCAAAAAATACCTGTTTTAGTTGACCCAAAAGGCCATGACTACAGCAAATACAAAGGCGCCACCGCGCTGACACCCAACAAAAAAGAAACCGCTGAGGCGTGCGATACAAATTTAAGCGACCCAGATTTAATTACTAAAGCTGGCGCGCTAAAAACCAGCTTAAATTTGCAATTTTTGGCTGTTACGCGCGGCGAAGAAGGTATTACGCTGATTGATGAAAGCACACATCATTTGCCCGCTATTGCCAAACAAGTGTTCGATGTTTCTGGCGCTGGCGATACCGTGATTGCGACTTTAGCGGCTGGTTCAATGAATGACTTAAATCCGCTAGAAGCCTTACAGTTGGCTAATATCGCGGCGGCTGTAGTGGTAGGGAAAGTAGGCACTGTACCTATTTCGCAGCACGATTTGGTAGAAGCTTTAACGGATCAACAGAGCAACGAGCAAGCGCATAAAATCTGCGATTTAGCGCAATTGATGGCCAAAGTTGAAGCATGGAAAAAATCCAAACAAAAAATTGTATTCACCAATGGTTGTTTCGATTTACTGCATGCAGGCCATGTGACTTATTTAGAGCAAGCCAAAAAACGTGGCGATAAACTCATCCTCGGCTTGAACACCGATCGCTCCGTGAGCGCGATTAAAGGTGATGCTAGGCCAATTGTGAATGAAAATGACAGAGCGCGCGTGCTGGCAGCGCTGGAGAGCGTGGATGCGGTGATTTTGTTTGATGAGGATACGCCCTTAAATCTTATCAACGCCATCAAGCCAAATGTCATCGCCAAAGGTAGTGACTACACTGCAACCCAAGTGGTTGGCGGCAAAGAGGTGCAAAGCTGGGGTGGCGAAATCGCGCTGATAGATTTGGTTGAAGGCCGCAGCACCAGCAACATTATCAAAAAAATGAATGCCTAAATGTCAGAAAAAATACTCGTTCTAGGCCCAGCTTGGGTGGGCGATATGGTGCTGGCACAAAGCTTATTCAAAACCCTCAAAATTAACAATCCGAACTGTATTATCGACGTCGCAGCACCCTCATGGACATTACCTTTGCTGGCACATATGCCAGAAGTCAATGAAGCGATAGCACTGCCTTTTAAACACGGTGAATTGGCGCTTTTTCAGCGCTTGCGTTTCGGCAAAACCTTAAAAAATAAAGGCTACACGCAAAGCATTATCCTGACCAATTCGTTTAAATCTGCGCTGCTACCTTGGGCGGCGGGCATTAAAAAACGTACTGGTTTTTTGGGCGAAATGCGTTACGGATTGATTAATAACGTACGCCCTTTGAATAAAACAAAACTTGTAAAAACCGTGGAGCGCTTTGTGTTTTTAGGTTTAAATAAGGGTGAAGAATTGCCAAAAACACTTCCAAATCCAAAATTAAGCACCAACATGCAGACCGCATGGATATTGGCTTACAGAGCAGGTGTTTTAAATAATAAAAGCAATATTTTAGGCTTATGCCCAGGCGCAGAATACGGTGAAGCCAAGCGCTGGCCTGCCGAATATTATGCCCAAGTGGCAAATCATGCACTGAAAAATGGTTGGCAAGTGCTGCTGTTTGGCTCAGATAAAGATGTGCCTGTTACCAGCCAAATTAATCAACTGACACAAAATAAATGTGTCGATTTAGCTGGCAAAACCAAGTTAGATGAAGCAATCGATTTAATGTCGCTATGTGACACGGTGATTAGCAACGATTCCGGCCTGATGCACATTGCCGCCGCACTGGACAAAAAATTAATCGCGATTTTTGGTAGTAGCGACCCCTACCACACGCCGCCCATGCACCCAAATGCAGTGATAGAATACTTAGGCTTAGCGTGTAGCCCATGTTTTAAGCGCGAGTGCCCGCTAAAAGACCCAACGCTGCATTTAAATTGCTTAAAAAACATTAAACCACAACAAGTTCTAACGCACATCACATGACCAATCTGCTAAAGAAAATTGATGCCCTCTCGCGAAAACAACTATTTTGGTGCCTGCCAATTGCGGCAGCATTACTTGCAGGTTGGATGCAATATATTCAACACGGCTGGATTAACCCAGATTCCGTGCTGTATTTTGAGGCAGCTAAATTATTTGCGATTGGCCAGTGTCAGCAAGGTTTCAATATTTTTCCTTGGCCGCTTTATTCATTATGCATCGCGGCGGTGCATAAAATAACTGGGCTGGAAATACAGCTTTCTGCACAAGTATTACATGCGTTATTTTTTGCCATCACAACTTTTAGTTTCCTTAAAGTTATTCAACTTGCTGGTGGCAGTTCTCGGGCGGCGCTCGCAGGCGCGCTAATACTTTTTAGTAGTCAATATTTGGTTGGCGATATATTAGAAATGCTCATGCGCGACCAAGGTTTTTGGGCGTTTTTTCTCAGCAGCCTTGTGTTTTTTATCAAATTTTACAAAACCAAGCGGTATCAAGATGCCATTTTTTGGCAAATTTGCATCATCATCGCCACGCTTTTTAGAATAGAAGGTATTAGCTACTTAATTTTTCTACCAGTCATTCTACTTTTTGCGCAGCAAGAAACGTGGGATCAGCGCATACGCAATTTCTTAAAATGTAACTTCTTAAATATTGCATTAGGCACCATAGTTTTGGGCGCATTATTACTTAGCAGTAACTCTTCCATAAGCAATTTTGGGCGTCTTAGTGAAGTATTTACATCCAACTTTTTTCAAGAACTAACGCTACAATTACGCAATAAATCTAACATTATGTCGCAACAAGTACTTGGGAAATATTTGCAAGATTTTGCGACACAAGGATTATTGCTCACATTTCTCTATGTCATGATTGTTAAGGCAATATCATCCACTGGCATTGCCAACGTGAGTTTAGCCATGTTCACCATTCAATCAAAGCATCAGTTAATAGATGACCAAGCATTTCGTGTGCTACGAGCGGCTGCCATTATTGCTATCATCAATATGGCGCTCATCATCACCAAAACATTTGTATTATCTGGTAGGTACGTGTTAGCACTTTCTTTTATCCTCATGATATTTGCATCGTTTTATTTGGCAGATTTGTTTAAGTATTTGGAATCAAAATCGAATAGTGACAGAAAACTAAAATGGCTCACCATTGCATTAGTTGGTTTTATGCTGCTGAGCTTAGTTAAAAACATTTTACCAAAAGCAGAAGGCTACAACTATATGCAAGACGCAGTCACCTGGGTCAATACAAATAACAAAGAAAATAAACCTGTTTTTTATGATGACTCTAGAGTGCGCTTTTATGCGAACGCACCATTTGTTGGCACTGGGTCAGATAGTTGGTTCATTGTAACTTCAGCGATTGAGAACCAATCTATCCAAAAATATGATTTTTTGCTCATTAACCACTCTGCAAAGCACCCTGAACGAGAAAAACTGATTAAAGAAAAATTAACGCAATATAGCGAAGTAAAAAGATTTACTTCGCATAATACTAAAAAAACACTCGTCATTTATAGCAAACAATAAGTTAGTACTATCACCGTTATAATTTGATGAGATAAAATCGCCAACTAAACCATATGTTTATGAGCCAAACCACCTCTTGCCCAATTTGTCATAGCCCATCCCAATACGAATTTAGTAGTCGCGACCTCATGTTTAATCATTTTGAGCGCTACGATTACCAATGTTGCACCAAGTGTGATTTCGTATTCCAGCATCCGCTACCAACCCTGGAACAAATTGCTAGCTTTTACCCCAATGAGTACGAAGTGTATGAAGAGCAATCTCGATTAAAAAAGGTCAGCGCGTTTAGAAAATCTATTTTAAAAAAATACTATGGCTATACGCACTTAAGCACACCATCAATCACCAACCTACTTAGTGGCATTTCTCATTTATTTAATAAAAGTCATGAAATTGCTTTCGTCTCAAATGGCGTTTTGCTTGACGTTGGCTGTGGCAACGGGCGTTATTTAGACGGCATGAAAAAACTGGGTTGGCAGGTAAAAGGCGTGGAATTTAACGAGCGCGCAGTCAAGGTATGCAAATTGTCTGACTTAGACGTACATCATGGCGATATTTTCTCTGCCAACTTTAAAGATAATAGTTTCGACGTGATTAATGTAAGCCACGTGATTGAACATGTACCACATTCAAAAGCGTTTTTTGCTGAGCTTGCCAGAGTATTAAAAAAAGGCGGTACGCTCATTATTAAAACACCCAATAGCAAAGCTTTGGGTAGAGCCTTATTTAATACAAACTGGTACGCCAACGATGTGCCTAGACATTTATACTTATTCTCAGAAAAAAACTTAAATTTATTGGCGCAAACTTATGGCCTGCATACACAACAAATAAAAACACGTAGTTCTCCTAAAATTATTCTTAATAGCATCGATTATGTAAGTGCGAACAAATCCGTGCCTTCTAAAAAAGTAAAATGGAAAAGATTGCTTGCTAGAGCTTATGTATGGATTGCAAAGTATAAAAAACAGGGCGATGAAATATTCGCTATTTTCACCAAAAACTAGCACGTATGCAAAAAGTCATTTTGTTCGTCTCAAAAGGTGAAAACTCTTCTGCTACGCGTTACCGTGCTTTGCAGTATTTCCCTAAGTTTATCGAAGCGGGCTGGCTGCCAAAACATGCAACCATTTCTGGCGGCGTCATTTCAATCGTTAACACTTTATTCGCCGCCAACCAAGCCGATGTCGTCGTTTTGCTTCGCAAAACTTTCCCCAGTCCCATTTTTTGGCTGCTGCGCAAATTATCAAAAAAATTAATATTTGATTTTGATGATGCTATTTTCTGCAATACCGATGGTTCATACTCAAAAACTAGGATGCGGCGTTTTAAAGCCACCGTTTCAAATTGTGACTATGTTTTTGCTGGCAATGAATATTTAGGTAACGAAGCAAAAAAACTCAACGCTAATGTGGACATCATCCCCACCTCGGTAGAAGCAGATAAATACAATCTAACTTGTCAAAAAAATGACTCTGTGTTTGAGTTGGTATGGATTGGTAGCCAATCCACTAGAAAATATATCGAAGAGATTATTCCGTCGCTTGAAATTGCTGCGCAAACTATCCCAAATTTACAACTTAAAATCATTGCGGATTTCGAGCTATCAAGCGCGCAACTTAGCATTAAAAACGTTGCTTGGAGTGCGCATTCTGAAGCCCTAGAGTTATGCAAGGCGGATGTAGGCTTAGCGCCCATGCCTGAAAACAATTGGACAAAAGGGAAATGTGCACTGAAAGTATTGCAATACATGGCAGCTGGCTTGCCTGTAATTTCATCGCCATCTGGCGTAAATGCTGATGTCGTTGAAAATGGAATCAGTGGCTATTTCGCGACAGGTAGTCATCAATGGGTTGATTCGCTTGTTCAAATGCATAAAGAGAGGAAAAAATTAGTGCGCATGGGAGAGCATGGCAGACGCAGAGTGCAATCAGAATTCTCAATAAGCGTTGTTTTTCAAAAAATGCTACGCATCCTTGATCAATAATTGCTTAACTAATTAAGATAAAAACTTCGATACCAACTTACAAATTTCTCTACACCAACATGCAATGATGTACTGGGCTTAAACCCAACCCAAGCCTCTAACGCACTGGTATCGGCATAAGTGGCTTTTACATCGCCCGCTTGCATGGGTAACAATTCTTTTTGCGCAGTTTTACCAATCGCATTTTCTAGCATGGCAATAAAATCTAAAAGTTGTTCAGGTTTATTATTGCCAATATTGAACAGCCTACAAGGCGCATGGATATTGCCTCCCGCGGCATGTTTTTCAGGCGTTGCTGGTTTATCTAATACGCGAATCACGCCTTCAACAATGTCGTCAATATAAGTAAAATCGCGCAACATATCGCCATGATTAAATACTTGAATGGGCTTGCCTTTGAAAATCGCATCCGCAAACAAAAATGGCGCCATATCTGGCCTGCCCCACGGCCCATACACTGTAAAAAAGCGCAAGCCAGTGATTGGGATTCCGAACAAATGACTGTAAGTGTGCGCCATCAGCTCGTTGGCCTTTTTAGTGGCGGCGTACAAACTAAGCGGATAATCAACATTATCCGTTTCCGAGAATGGTAATTTGGTGTTACCTCCATACACGCTTGAAGAGCTAGCATAAACTAGATGTTGTGGTTTTATCGCCCTACAAGCCTCTAAAACATTAGTAAATGCCACGATATTACTGTTGATGTAAGCGTGCGGATTTTCTAGTGAATATCGCACACCTGCTTGTGCAGCGAGGTGAACCACGCTGTCAGGATTTTCAGTTTTAAATAGTTTTGTGGTTGCGATTATTTCAGCCAAGTCTAATTTAATAAATTTAAAGTTAACAGTATTTGGGTGTGCTTGAATTGACGCCAGTCTGGCTTCCTTCAAACGCACATCGTAATAGTCATTTAGGCTATCAACGCCAACCACTGTATCGCCGCGCTCAAGTAATTGAATAGCAACATGGTATCCAATAAAGCCCGCAACGCCTGTTAGCAACACTTTCATTTATTGAGCTAAGCGCCCAATGGAGCGATACTCAATGCCCACGCTTTTCACGGCCTGTAGATCATACATATTACGGCCATCAAAAATAATTTTTTCTTTAAGTTTTTGTTTTATTTGAGAAAAATCAGGGCTTCTAAATTCTTTCCACTCAGTCACAATCACCAACGCATCGGCATTTTCTAGCGCTTGATTTGGCGTTTCTGCATAATCTAACCCAGTAGCATCTTTAAAAATTCGCTTTGCTTCCAGCATTGCAACTGGGTCATACGCAGTCACAGTCGCGCCTGCATGCAAAAGATCATTGATTAAAATTCGGCTAGTCGCTTCGCGCATATCATCCGTATTGGGTTTAAATGCTAAGCCCCAAACCGCAAAGTGTTTACCAGTTAAATTTTCACCAAAATGTTGCTTAATTTTTTTTGTCAGCACTTGCTTTTGCGCGTCGTTAGCGGCTTCTACCGCATTTAGCACTTTTAAATCGTAGCCGCTATCTTTTCCCGTGCTAATAAGCGCTTTTACATCTTTAGGAAAACACGAGCCGCCGTAACCACAACCTGAATAGAGAAAATCGTAGCCAATACGTGGATCTGAACCGATGCCTTTGCGTACAGATTCAATATCCGCGCCTAAAATTTCCGCCAAATTTGCCAACTCATTCATAAAGCTGATGCGCGTCGCTAACATTGCGTTAGCCGCATATTTGGTCAGTTCAGCCGAGCGCACATCCATCATGACTAAACGCTCATGGTTGCGCTGAAATGGCGCATATAAAGCACGCATAATGTCTTTACTTTGTTCATCTTCCGCACCAATCACAATGCGGTCTGGACGCATAAAGTCTTCTACCGCGGCGCCTTCTTTCAAAAACTCAGGGTTAGAAACTACGCTAAATTTAACTTCTGATTTACGTATAGCAAGTTCTTCTGCAATAGCTACTTTGACCTTGTCGGCAGTGCCCACAGGCACGGTAGATTTATCAACAATAACTTTGTAGTTGGTCATGTGCTTACCAATATTTCGCGCAGCAGCTACCACATATTGCAAATCAGCCGCACCATCTTCATCGGGTGGGGTACCGACGGCGATAAATTGCACATCGCCAAATTCCACCGCTTTTTTAACATCAATAGTAAATTTTAAGCGCCCAGCAGCCACGTTGCGGCGTACCATCTCGAGCAATCCTGGCTCATGAATCGGAATATCGCCGCCTTCTAATATTTTTATTTTTGCAGCATCAACATCCAAGCACAACACGTCATTACCGACCTCGGCCATACAAGTGCCGCTAACTAAGCCTACATATCCTGTGCCTACCACCGTGATTTTCATTTTATATTCTCTATTTTAGTCAATAGCTTAAATATTTTTACAGGCCTGACCAAAGCCCAGAACCATTAAAGATTTTTTCTTTTTCAAATAAGGGTTAAATTCTTGCACATTACAATCTGCCACTGCTTTTACCGCATCCAAATAATCACTTTCCACCAATAATAAAAACGATTTATGCGCGTTTTTTGCCTGCGTCAACATGGTTTTATCCAATACTTTAATCGGTCTTTTGGCATAATAAACCAAACGACTATCGATTTCTTGATACGCATATAATTCATTGTCTTTAACGCTAGTAATCCACTGGCTAAAAAGAGGGAAGGCCGCGACCCGATAAGCAAACACTTTGGGTTCTGCTACGCTATAAAAAACCGCAAAACCGACTGGAAACAACAAGCCTGTAATTGCGATGATTTTCTTAGTATTTTCTTTCGCTGCATCAAAAATGGCTGCAAGTTTAATCGCCAACAAAATCGCAATGATTGGATATATTGGTAGCAAGTATTTAGCATGTTTGTTACTAAATAATGAAAACATTATGAATGGCACTATCGCAGCCAACAGCAAAACAAGCTGTTGTGGTTGCTGCATTTGCTGCTTAAAAAATTCCTTTGCTCGCACCAAAAACAAGGCGATTAGTAACATAAAATCGACCGCAATCCAGCCCAGATAGCTCAATAATGGCTTCGCGCTTTCGCTTTGCATTTTGTTCAGCATGTCACGCTTTATAACGGTCGCCCATATATCTACGCCAAGTTTTAAAGTTACCAAAGCATACCAAGCCAAGCCAACCACAATAAAAATCAGCCAGCCGCGCCAATTTAACAACACTGTTTTAATATGAGGATTTTTATTATAAATCGCCGCGACTAATAGCGGCAAAGTTACCAGCAGTAGCACCAAAGGCCCCTTGGTCATCAACGCTAAAGCCAATAGAAAATAGCTGAGATATATCCAATTTTTATTTGCCTGATCCTGAATGTATTGCAACGCAGATAAAATCGAGCCGACACAAAGCGCTGTCAACAACATCTCTATTTCTGCGCGGCGCCCCAGCATGGAAAAGCCAAGATTAGCGACTAAAACTTGGACTGAAAATAATGCCGCCCATGGCCCTGCTTGCTTGTTGGTGTAACGATAAACTATCCACAACACTGCAATAGCTGCCAGCGCCGATGGCAGGCGTAATGTCCACTCATTTACGTCCCCAAACATGGCAAAAGCGGATGAAAGCCAATACAGCAAAGGAGGTTTAGTTAAATAGAGCTGACCATTGAGATGCGGCAACAGCCAATCGCCACTTGCGGTCATTTCTTGGATGGCTAGTGCGCGCCGCCCTTCGTTGAGCGACATTAAATCGACGCTACCCAAGCCCCCAAAAAATACGATGATTGCGACAATGAGAGTTGCCCAAAAAAATACTGGGTAAGCTTTATTTAAATCGCGTAGCACGTGTTATCACTTTACGTTTTTTTTGTTGTTGCGGTGAATTAAAACCAAGTTTCTGGAGTACACAATCGTGCCAGGCAACTGACCTAGAATTATCACTGGATCTAGTTTATGTAATCCATATGCAAGCACTATCAAGCCGCCAAGCAAGCTTAAATACCAAAAACTTACTGGAATCAAGCTCTGTTGATGCCGCTCACTGTGTATCCACTGCACAATAAATCGCGCCATGAACAAGCACTGGCCTAACAAGCCAATACCCAACCAAATTAAATCTATACTTGGCATACCAATAATGTAGTGGTTAAGCGCATTGATAATATGCGAAAAATACGTACCAATGCCGTCATTGACGATTTGCATAACTAGACAACCTTGTCTTCTATAATCTGCGGGATTTTTGCACGCCTTTGCAACCAAGCCACACCAAACAAATCAACAATACCGACCAAAAGTCTATCAATCGTTCCGTAATTAGACTTGCCGTGTTCGCGATTACGATGCGCCACAGCTACCGAAATAATTTTGCCACCGCGACGCTTAATAAGCGCAGGTAAAAAGCGATGCATATGATCAAAATATGGCAAATCTAAAAACGCATCGCGTTTGAACAATTTCAAGCCGCAACCGGTGTCTGGCGTATCATCGCGCAGCATTTTAGAGCGCACTGTATTCGCGATCACAGAAGACATGCGCTTAACCCGAGTATCGCGGCGACTGGCGCGGCGATTACCTCCCACTAAATCTACACCGTTTGCCACGGCAGCCATCAATTTTGGAATATCCGCAGGGTCATTTTGGCCGTCGCCATCAAGCGTCGCCACCCATGCAAATTGTGCGGCTTTTACACCTGTGCGCACGGCTGTGCTTTGCCCACAGCTTTGCGCATGACGCACAATTTTTAACTGTATAAATTGCGTTTGTAGTGATTTTAGTTGACCGTAAGTATTGTCAGTGCTGCCATCATCCACATAAATGATTTCATGCGTGATGTGTTTTAACGCGATATCAATTTCAGCAATCAAACTCGCCACGTTACCTTCTTCGTTGCGCACTGGCACGACAACTGAGATTTTCTGAATTTGAGATGATTGAATAGCTTGCATGTCGTTATCTTATAGTGCCTAGCCTAGCAATTGAGAAATATTACCGACCATAAGAATTTTATTTTTCGTGCAATAATCTTGCCAATCAGGCACTTCCGTCCAATCAGATAAAAACACGAAATCAAGGCCTGCTTTGGTTGCAGCTTGATGATCATATTTACTATCGCCCAAAAATAAGGCCGGGAACTGTATATTTCCATTCGCTATTTCTCGTGCTAAGACTTCATCTTTTTTATCTGGCCCTCCAAAAATACCAGTCTCGAACAATTGCGCCAGATTGCGACGCGGAAATATTCTACGCAGCTCAGCTTGGTCGCCCCCAGAAAGCAGCATCCATGAGGCTTGTGGCGTTGCCACTTTTAAGGCATCCAAACCCACTGCTATTTCACAGTGCATTAGCGTATTATCCAATACATCCTCAAATGCTTGCAAATATTGCTGCATAAGCGCTTCTGTAATGGGCTGTTTTACAATGTTTTTTAAGTAATACTCAATCTTTCCGTTACGTGGAAAACTGCCTAAACTGACATGATATTCCACAAAGGCTTGCGCTTGCGCATCGGTGCCACCAAAGCGCTTACTCACCTCAAAGTACGCATTAATTTTGGTTTGATTGCTGTTAAGTACCACGCCATCGCAATCGAACACAATACTTTTATATTGTTGTAACTCTAATTTCAAACTCACTCCAAGCCCAATAAAAAAGGGCTATGCATATCGCAAAGCCCTTATTGTAACTTAACCTCGACTTATGCTGGCTTAATGGTGCTAGCCTCTTTAGCTAATTTGGTAATATGCACCCAATCTTTTCTAGCGACCGCGTCTGCTGGCGTTAACCAAGTACCGCCGCAAACTACTACGTTTGGTAAACTTAAAAATTGTGACGCACTCTCAACCGTGACGCCACCAGTTGGGCAGAATTTCACATCGCCAAATGGCCCTGCAAAACCTTTTAATAAATTTATGCCGCCAACAGCCACTGCGGGGAACAGCTTTAAAAAGAAATAATCATCTGCGTTCGCCATCATAATTTCTGAGCCTGTCGAAATACCAGGCAGTAGTGGCAAACCGATTTTGCGCGCAAATTGACCTAATTCACTGGTATAACCTGGACTTACTGCAAACTTGCAACCTACATCTTTACTGGCCTGCGCATCTTTTAAATTCCTCACTGTGCCAGAACCCATAATCGCATCGGGTACGTGTTTCGCTATCTGCTCCATCGCTTGCAAGGCGCATGATGAACGCAACGTTACCTCGAGTACTTTAATACCTCCCTCAAGCAAAGCTTCTGCCATAGGCACAGCATCCTCGACTTTGTTGATTACGATGACTGGAATGACTGGGCCGTAATTGGCTAAATCTAATGTGTTCATATTGCTTCTTTATTGATTAATAATAGACATTTTACTGGATTCTTCGCTTCGCGAAGGATGACAGACTTTGATTTTCGGTTTCAAACCAAACTACAACCATGTTATTGCACCTTCTTCGGCGGATAATACGCTGCGCCTCATCCCACCAAACAACTCACGCCCAATGCCGTGTGAATTGTGATGGCGTTTTGTGTCGGAAAGCCCAACCGCTTCGCGCTCCGCCCAAGTGTCTTCATCCACCAGCGCATTTAATGTGCCTACGGACGCATTTAAACGAATAATATCGCCATCGCGGATTTTGGCAATCGCGCCGCCGGCGCTGGCTTCTGGGCTCAAATGAATAGCAGCAGGAATCTTACCCGAGGCGCCACTCATACGGCCATCGGTGACGATCGCCACCGTAAAGCCCATGTTTTGCAGCACCGCAAGAGGCGGTGTAAGCTTATGTAATTCTGGCATGCCGTTAGCTTTCGGCCCTTGAAAGCGCACCACTGCAACAAAGTCGCGCTCTAACTCGCCACGATCAAACGCTTGTAGCAGTTCTTCTTGGCTATCGAACACAATGGCTGGCGCCTCAATAATATGGCGATCTTCAGGCACAGCAGAAATTTTAATCACGCTGCGTCCAAGATTTCCCTTTAGTAAACGCAAACCACCAGATTCATTAAATGGATGTGTTACGGTACGCACAACGGTTTCGTCACCACTCTCTTTTGGATATTCTTTCCACACCAATTTGTCATTTTCTTTTACAGGTTTTTTCCCATATTCGTGCAAACCGCCTTTGGCCACAGCGTACACATCGGGATACATATATCCACCCTCAATCAACTCACGTATCACAAAACCTGGACCGCCAGCGGCTTGAAATTCGTTCACGTCAGCTTTACCATTAGGATACACGCTCGCCAATAGCGGCGTGGCTTTGGCAAGATAATGGAAATCTGTCCAATCAATAATAATGCCTGCTGCGCGCGCCACGGCCACCCAGTGAATGAGGTGATTGGTCGAACCACCAGTGGCTAGCAAAGCCACCATAGCATTCACAATCACGTGCTCATCCACTAATTTACCAATCGGCACAAAGCTGTCTTTTTTAGTATTCTCTAAAACAACACGCACTGCCTCGCGCGTTAAGTCCTCACGCAAGCCATCATGTGGGTGAATAAACGCAGCACCAGGTACGTGTAAGCCCATTGCCTCTAGCAACATTTGGTTGCTATTTGCAGTGCCGTAAAAAGTGCAAGTACCTGCACCGTGATATGCCGCATTTTCAGAGGCCAGCAACTCCTCACGACCCACCAAACCTTGCGCATATTTTTCACGCACTTTAGATTTTGCAGTGTTATCTAAGCCCGTACTCATTGGGCCTGCAGGCACAAATACGCACGGCAGATGGCCAAAATGTAATGCACCGATAAGCAAACCTGGCACGATTTTATCGCAAACACCTAGCAACAAAGCGGCATCAAACACATCGTGCGAAAGCGCAATGGCGGTGCCCATGGCAATGTTATCGCGCGAAAATAGCGAAAGCTCCATGCCCGCCTCACCTTGTGTGATGCCATCGCACATCGCTGGCACACCACCTGCAACCTGAGTTGTCGCACCAAGTTTGCGCGCTTCATCGCGAATAATATCGGGAAAAGCAACGTAAGGCTGATGTGCAGAAAGCATTTCGTTATAGGCAGTGACAATGCCAATATGCGGCGGTTTTTCTGCAAAAATGCGCAATTTATCGTTAGCTGGCATGCCTGCAAACGCGTGCGCCACATTGGCGCATCCCAAGCGATCCGGCCCTTTCGGACGGTTAATAATTTCATCGACACGGTGCAAATAAGCGCCGCGCGTCGGGCGGCTGCGCTCAATGATTCGTTCGGTGACTTCTACATGCGATTGTTTCATAATAATATTTTCAGGGTGCTGCTTGAAATTAATGTGGCTCTACTCGATTATCGCTAATTGAGCGGGTTCCGTCAAATTTAACTCTTACAGGATGACAATAGATTTTGTAGCATATTAGCCTGCAGGCCTCACGGATATTGGTCTGCAGGATATGCTTATTAAAAAATGTTATTTTCTAGTTAATTACTTCTTAGTAACGAGAATATCTTCCAGCATAAGATACTCCAAATCGCAGCCGTAAAACATATTCAGCGCATCGGTGGGTGAGCAAATCATCGGTTCACCGCGCCGATTGAGTGAGGTATTCAGCACCACCGCGCTACCACGTAATTTTTCTAAATGCTCAATCAATTCATAATATTTTGGATTCGTTTCGCGCATCACCACTTGCGCGCGCGCCGTGCCATCCTCGTGAACGACTTCTGGAATGCGCGAATTCCAAGCGGGGTTTACGTCAAATGTAAAAGTCATATAAGGCGCTGGATGCGCGGTTTGCAGAATATCCTCAGCGACTTTATCAAGTATGCTTGGGCAAAATGGCCGCCAGCGCTCGCGATATTTAATTTGCGCATTGATACGATCTGCCACGCCAGGAAAGCTCGGATCGCCCAAAATACTGCGGCAACCGAGTGAGCGAGGGCCAAACTCCATGCGGCCTTGAAACCACGCTAAGGGATTCCCCGCCGCGAGCAGTTCCGCCGCTTTTTTCGGCGCCTCTGCAACCCGCATGGTTATTGGCTTGGCAGGGTGCCGCTTGCAAGCTTCTAAACACTCCTCAGAAGTAAAGCTGGGGCCCAAATACGCGTGTTCCATTTTGTGGATGGTTTCACCCGCCTCGTTAGCTGCAAATGTGGCCGCACCGAGCGAAGTGCCGTTATCGCCGGAAGCTGGCTGCACAAATAATTCTTTGACGTTTGGCAGCGAGATAATGCGTTGATTCAGTTTCACATTTAGCGCCACGCCGCCCGCCATGGCAATCTTACCTGTTTCTTTGATGATGTCGCCGAGATAATATTCAATCATTTCAAGCGCAATTTTTTCTAGCAAGGCTTGCACCGATGCCGCATAATGAATATACGGGTCGTCAATCTCGTCGCCACTACGTTTTGGGCCCAGCCAATCAATGAGTTTTTGCGTAAAGTAAAAACCTTTTCCGTTTTCTTTGTAGCGGCGCAAACCTACTACATTGACGTATTTGGTATTGATTATCAGCTCGCCATTTTCAAACTTGGCGAGACGGCTTAAATCGTACTTGCTGGCATCGCCATAAGGCGCCATCCCCATGACTTTAAATTCGCCGTCCAACATGTCGAAACCCAAAAATTCGGTTATCGCACCGTATAAACCGCCGAGCGAATCTGGGTCGTAAAACTCTTTTATTTTGTGGATTTCGCCGTTTTCGCCATAACCAAAAAACGTCGTCGCGTACTCGCCTTTGCCATCAATACCGACAATGGCAGTTTTTTCGCTAAAACCGCTTAAATGATAAGCACTGGAAGCGTGCGCCAAATGGTGTTCTACCGGCACGAACTTGGCGTTACTTAAACCTAATTCTTGCATCAACTTCAGTGACTTATCGCGATTGCGGCGGAATCTTCTATTGCCATTAAAAATCGCATCCAGAGCGCGATCTGGCGCATACCAATGCCGCTTAGCATAGTGCCAACGCGCGTTGGTGCTAAGTGGAATTTCCGCATACGGAAATGCCACAATATCAACATCTTCAGCTTTAATTCCAGCTTGTTTTAAGCAGAACTTTGCTGCTTCATATGGAAATTTATTTTTGGCGTGTTTATCTCGAATAAAGCGTTCTTCTTCTACTGCTGCGATGATTTTTCCATCGATTAAAATCGCGGCTGAAGCATCGTGCCCCAGCGCCCCAGATAAGCCTAAAACAATCATGCCGACACCATCATCAATCTATAATCTCTTTATTTGCGAAAATACCCGCCTTAATCAGGATAGATATATCGGGATAAACTACTTTAAATACTTCTGCAAACGCATTATACAGGGCTGGCTCGTTCTGCCAATTTTGCATAAAACGATTTAAATCACGTAAGTGCGCCACACTAGAACTAAAATACGTGCGGTGCTGGTGCATACTGTCCAAATCAATCAACACTGGCTGATTATCAACTATTTTGATATTAGTCGCCTTGGTATCACCATGCGAAATTTGCAGCAAATATAACTTGTAAAATAGCGTGACGATATTTTTTACCGCTTCCTTACCTTGAGATGTATCACGTGTTTTTGCAAAAAACTGTGCGGCATCTGGCGCATCAATATATTCTGCCAAAAAG
Organism: Methylotenera sp.; assembly: GCA_031381645.1. Classification (GTDB taxonomy): domain Bacteria; phylum Pseudomonadota; class Gammaproteobacteria; order Burkholderiales; family Methylophilaceae; genus Methylotenera_A. The sequence continues at coordinate 8,341 of JANMYB010000019.1, read as the reverse complement.
TAAGCTTTGCCTTTTAAACCAAATTTTCGCGTTTCAATCAATGCGATTGGCTTGGCGGTAGCAATATCTAACAGATTGAGACGATGCGCATTTGCCCACGAAACTGCTGCGCGCGTTTGCCTAAACGCTCGACTGATACCATGCCAAAAATTTTTAATGTTGTATCGCTTTATGACGATTTTTTTGCCACTCATTTCCACAAGCGCCACCGTGCAAGTATTGCCACTTTTTAGCAGGTTTTGTTCAGTCAATAATGCATCTAAATTGCCAGAAAAATCGATATTTTCATATGCCCTGCAGACCAATATCCATAAGCCTCGCAGGCTTGCTCTAGAATGTTTTAATCCAGTGGCATATTTTTTCACATCTGTACATTGCCTAAATACTTTTTTATCTGCGTAGTTACTGGCTACTTTTTGGCGGTGAGCGTTTGTCATTTCTTTAATCAATGCGGCATCTGGCAACGTTTCCCAGCCTCTTATCCCTGCATATGTTTTCAGCAAATCAGCCAGCCAAACTTCTACTTCCAGCACGTCAAATTTTGACAATAAAACACTCAAATTTTGCAACGCATGCCGCTGACTTAAACGTGTAAATTTGCGTATGCCATCGCCATCAAGCGTATAAATACATTCAGCTTTACTTTTAGCACCTTCAACTAAAAAATTTTTAAGGTACAAATCAGTCTGCAATATGCCTACATTATGGTGTTTGGCAATTTCTGTCACTAATTTTTTAGCTAAATTAAAACGCGCTTTTTCATCGGATTTTTGCCAAACTTGCTCTGCATTCAAGCTGTCCTCAACGGCCTCAAACACTAGTACGTAAGCGTTTTCTTGCGTTTGACCTTGAAATAGTAATGCAGGTGTGGCGATTTTTGCCGCAAGCAAATTAGTGACTCCAAATAAATCTCGGGCAAAGTATTGCGCCGCACGCGCATCGATAAACAACTTTGCGTAAACAACTTTTTGCTGCCAAACACCTCTACAAACCAGGCGTTTATTGGGTATTACGCGCACCACTTCATCGCAAACCAAGTTCGAACCATCGCTCAAACTCAAGCTCAGCGCCAATTTCCCTGGTGCTAAAATTTTATGTAAATCAGACTGTTGCAAGGCGAGGAAATCTTTTGAGTAAATCAAATGCTGTGGCAACCACTTCATCCACCGAAATATCAGTCATCGCTTCTTTTTTAATGACTTTGTGCTGCGGTTTCACTGGGAAAGGTCCAGTTGCAATGGGGCTGGTAGGCCCGTAAAGCCCAACAATAGGCACGTTCGACGCAGCTGCAATATGAAAAATGCCGCAGTCGTGCGCAATAAATAAGTCTAATCGTTTCATTAAAGCGCTTAAATCTGCAACCGTAGTTTTACCGACTAGATTGATGGTATTGGGCACATTTTTCTCAAATTTTTTCGCTAAAAAAGCTTCATTATTAGTGCCAGTAATCACAATTCTCAGGTTCGGAATATGCGCCTGCAAAGCCTTGCCCAGTGTGGTATAGGCGTCGATTGACCACAACTTTTTATCGTCTGCTCGGCGCGCATAAAAAAACTTCCAACCGTGCAATAAAGTCGTACCGCAACCCAAATGAATATTGATTAAAACCGCGTCTTTGGCTAGCGCGTATTTTGCCAACAAATTCTCAGCCGTTTGCTGCGTTTCAATCACATAATGACGGTCTGCGTCAGTCACTTCCACCTGAAGCTGCTCAGCCACAAATCGTAGCAGATGTTCGGCATGATGAATCACCTCCGTCGCGGGCGGCACCAAAGTAAATGCGGTTTTGATGTGGTCTAATTTTTTGAGTGAATTTTTATTAAACACGAAAATCTTAGTGTAATTTTTTGCCAAATCGTCAAACACGCGACTTGTGCTCGTCACAAAAACCTGCCCAATATCAGGGTTATTTTCAAACACTTCTGCGCTCAATTTATTCAGTGCAACCACGTCAATCGTGGCTTGCGGTCGATGTTTGCGCAACAAGCGAATCGCCGGCGTGCAAAACACGTTATTGCCCGTGCTGCTGGAAGTTAAAATTAAAATTTTATCGGTGTTGGCAATCGTCATGTGCGTATTTTCTGCTGTGATTTTTTAACAATATAACGGCATAGCCATTTATGCCGAAGTGTTAAACGTGTAATTTCGAAATATTGTTTAAAAAAGTGCAATCGTTGTGTGCGCGTAAAATTGTGAGTTCGATAGTTAAGCGTAATTAAATCAGAAAATTTAAGCCATGCAATCAAAGGCGTGATGCGAGATTTTTCGAAATCAATCAGCGAAACTTCCAAATTATTATTAACAAACAAATGCTTATCGTAAAGCGAGCGATGCTGCACATGCGCTTGGTGCAGATTTTTTACCGCAGCCGCCAACTGGCTAATCAACTGGCGTTTTGGTGTAATTGCCTGCATTTCACCTTGAAAATTATCGAGCGAAACAAAACCTTCCAGCGCTTCCAGCAACAAAATGGCTTGCGCGTTTTGACTCGCAAAATACACTACTTTTGGTGCATTCACATGATGCCGCTGTAAGTGCTGGATGATTACAAATTCGCGCACAAAAGTTGGCTTACCTTTTATGGGATGCAGCCAAGTACGGCGCATGTGAGCCTGTTGACGCTTCAAATAAAAGCCATGTTTTTTGCCAGTTTCATCGGCTAATTCAATAAAATTAACGCCGCTCCAGCCGCCGCGCTCACGATTTGGCGGCTCGAACCAATCGCCCGCATAGCCCCACATTTGCTCGAAACTCGCAAGTTTGTGCTTTGTGAGTAAAGCCAAATATTGGGGTGAAATAGGGCTTTGCAAAAAATTTCCTTTAAACTGTCGCTTATGTTCAAACTGTTTTTTAAATGTTTCGCAATTTTATCATTTCCCACCCTGCATAAATTAGGTGCGGCGCTGGGCTGGGTGATTTATTTTTGCTCCCTAAAGTCCGCAAAAATAATGAAAGATAATATAAAAAACAGTAAGTTAGCAAGAAACGACAAGGAAATTAACGAAATTTTGCATGAAAATATTGCCGAAGCTGGCAAAAGTATTTTAGAAGCTTTTGCCATTTGGCAAAAAAAAGAACCCGAATTACTAGCCTCGGTTAAGCATGTACATGACTGGAGTGTCGTCGAAAATGCACTTGCTGCGGGCAAAGGCATTATTTTTCTCACGCCACATTTAGGTTGCTTTGAAATCACCTCGATTTATTATGGCCACCAATATCCCATCACAGTGCTATATCGCGCGCCTAAAATGAAATGGCTAATGCCACTCATGCAAGTTGGCCGTACACGCACTGGCGTAACGCTTGCAGAGGCCAATGCTGGCGGCGTGCGCAAGCTCATGCAAGCACTTAAACGCGGCGAGGCTATAGGTATTTTGCCTGATCAAATTCCTGCCGCGGGCGAAGGCGAATGGGCAGATTTTTTTAGTAACCCCGCTTACACCATGACGCTTGCCAGCAAACTGGCCGAAAAAACGGGTGCGACCGTGATTATGGCTTATGGCGAACGGCTTGCGTATGGCGCAGGTTATGAGATTCACCTACAAAAAGTAGAATCAATCGCCACACCAGCCTTATTAAATAAGGCAATAGAGCAACAAGTCGCACAAAAACCTACGCAATATTTATGGCGCTATAATCGCCATAAGCAACGCCGCCACGCTTTAGGTAAAGAAACCCCCATGATGCATTAATCTAGTGCAGACTTTTCTTCGGAGAGCCGTTTTTGAAATTTCTCGCTATTAAATTTTGCCAAGAGAGCCTCTGAACGCGCTTCAGCTTGCGCCCAAAAGCTTGCACTTTGCGGTAGATAATATTGCTTAAAAATAGCCCAGTCTTCTGCACCCAAGCCAATTTGTTGCATCGAAAAATACAAACCTGCTATGTCTTTCATGACCGCACTGTTATTAGGCTGCTGGCCTTGTAGCATGCGGTGCAAATCGATTAAATATAGGTTCAAATTATCTAGGCTTATATTTTCAAAGTCTAAATCTACTTTTTTAAATACAAAATGACACAAATAAAAATCGCGGTGGCACAAACCTGCGCTGTGTAACTTTGCTGCTAATTGTGCCAAAGTTTGTAAAACTGCCTGCTTGGTATCATTGTTCAGCGGGATTTCCAGCCATGCACTACAGACATCTTCCAAAGTCACAATATCGCCCAAATCTTCTGTCATCACGAAGGAGTGCATAGAAGCCGGACTACAGCCACGTTGCCCATAAGCCACTAACGGCGTGGTTCGGATGCCAATTTCATCGAGCTTTTGAATCGCGCTAACTTCTGTCATGGCGCTTAGAATTGGTTTTTTGAATGAGATTAGATTTTTGAAAATTTCAGCCCAACCTACGCCAAAATGTTGTTTAATAAAATAACTTTTACCACCCAAATCAAACTGGATAGTTTTGCGCCCAGGCACGTCTCTAAAGGCTTTTCCATGCATTTGCATCAGCGCCTCAAACGCATCACCTTGCAAATGCAGTTTAATTTTGTCAGGCACAAAAAGTATGTTTTTCATCTTGCCTTTAGCTTTTTTGTCGCGAGCGCAATCAAAATTTCCGCTTCAGCACTGCCGTCGTTGCCTTGCATAATGGTTTTTACATGATCCAAACCATTGGCCGCCCATTTTTCTTTTTGGTTAGATTGCCGCATTTCTAAAAGTTGTGCATTAAATTTTTCTTGGTCAAACGGTACTGCGCTCACAATACCCGCATTCGCATCCGCTACGTGATGCGCGTAACCGCAACTCTCCGTCACCAGCATGGGCGAATGACTAGCCATGCCTTCCAAAATTACCAAACCCGTATTTTCGCGATACGCGGGGTGTACGCACACATCCGCGCCTTGCATCAGTTGTGGAATATCTGGCCGGCCTTTTGAAATAACAACGTTATTTTCTAACCCCAATTTTTTTACCATTTTTTGGAATTGCTTAGGATTATCTTGTCCTACAGCCACTAGGCGAGTATTGGCTCGCAGCGCATCTGGTAGCGCTTTCAAGGCTAAAATGGCGCGGTCTAGGCCTTTCATAGCAAAACCAGAGCCGGTGAGCAAAAATACGAAATCATCTGCGCCAAAATGAAAGGTTTCGCGCAGATATTTGCGCATTTCTGTCTTGGGTTTTAACGCAAAACGTTCAGGTGATAAAAACGGTGGAATATAGTGAAAACGCGCATCTTGCGTACCATACCAATGCGCAAAATGCGGCTTTTCGGTGAGCGCAACCGCTAAAATTTGCGTATTCACTTCGCTAGAGAAAACAGCTTTTTCGCGCGCCGCAAACCATTTATAGCGCGGAAGTAAGCGGTAAAAAAAACTGCGCTGTTGGTGCGCACGCTCAATAAAACAAGGGTCAGCAGCAAAGTGTGCATCCAAGCCTGCCATGCGATTGTAGCCAAAAATATAATCAAATTTATCCGCGTTAATTTGGGCAAAGGTCGCACCAATAAACTTTTGATAACGCTGATAATTAAATAAACCAGTTTGTGGCAACGCGTGCACTTTAATGTCTGCCGGAACATCACCTTGCCAACTTAAAGTAAAAATTTCCACCGCATGACCTCGCTTGATCAATTCATTGGCAGTGCGCAGCATGTCGCGCTGCATGCCACCAAACGGAAAATATTTAAAAATAATAAAAGCGTAACGCATTTAAATTAGGCGCAATTGGGTGTGTTCAATAAAGCAAAAACCAAATTGTATGCGAAAATGCACCTTATGCAGCGCATTTTAATTGTTAAAACCTCATCTCTAGGCGATGTGATTCATTGTTTACCCGTGGTAAATGATATTCTCCAGCATGCCCAAGAGGCTCATATTGATTGGGTTGTGGAGGATTTATTTGCGGATATTCCACGTTTGCACCCGCACCTAAATCAAGTATTTACAGTGGCCGTGCGGCGTTGGCGCAAAACTTTATTTAGCCAAAAAACGTGGCAAGAAATTTTTGAAGTTAAGCATTTAATTCAGCAAAATCAATATGATGCCATTATAGATCCGCAAGGCCTGCTAAAGAGTGCGTTAATCGCAAAACAAGCGTATGGTGTTAAACATGGTTACGATAAAAATTCCATCCGCGAGCCGCTTGCTAGCTGGTTTTACGATAAAAAATATCATATTTCTTATCAGCAACATGCGGTAACGCGCAACCGCGCGCTGGTGGCGATGTGTTTGGGCTACGCGCCACCTACAGACGCGCCCAACTATGGGATTGAAAAGCATGGAATCTCAATTAAAAATAATGGCGCTGCAACCCTCATGGATATTAGCCTACAGGCCTACCCTCGAATACCTCAACTGGGAGGAGCGTGTATTATCGCGCTACACGGCACTAGTCGTGATAGCAAATTATGGCCAATTGAAAACTGGGTAGGTTTGGGTAAGCTATTGGCGCAGAAAAATTTAAATTTGGTGTTGCCGTGGGCGAATGAAGTTGAATTTAAACGCGCCAATGAAATTGCAAAGCAGCTGCAAAATGCCAGTGTTTTGCCAAAACTCAGCATTGCAGAGTTAGCTGGCGTAATCTCCGATTCTGAGGCTGTAATTGGCGTAGATACTGGCCTCTCGCACCTTGCTGCTGCGCTTAATATTCCCACGATTGCGATATACACTAACACTGATCCAGCATTTACTGGCGTAATGCCTAGCATAGAAAAAAATGCGATTAACTTGGGTGGAAAAGGTCAGATTCCCTCAATTGACGCGGTTTTTCAGCATACAATAGCCTTAATTAATTTGGAATAAACTTTTGAGCAACTCACCCTATTTAGTCATTGGCGGCGCGGGCTATATTGGCTCGCACCTCGTAAAAGCGCTTATCGAGCAACAACGAAAAGTGGTGGTGGTCGATAACTTATCCTCTGGCAAAGCCAGCGCGCTACTTGGTGGCGAACTTATCGTGCAAGATTTTTCTGATCGCGCATTTTTAGACCATCTATTTAGGCAAACGCAATTTGCAGGAATTTTTCATTTTGCCTCACAAATTGTCGTGAGCGAATCCATGAAAAATCCTGGCAAATACTATCGCGACAATACTGCCGCCACATTGACGCTGGTTGAGGCGATGCGCGATCACAAAGCTGGGCCGATTGTTTTTTCATCTACCGCGGCAGTTTATGGAGAGCCTTTGCACACGCCAATCGATGAGGAGCATCCGCTAAACCCAGTGAGCCCGTACGGTCGCAGCAAGCTTATGGTCGAACAGATGCTGGCGGATTTTGATAACGCACATCAACAAAAATACATTGCTTTGCGCTACTTTAATGCGGCTGGAGCCGACCCACAATCGCGCATTGGCGAGTGCCACGAGCCAGAAACACACTTAATTCCGCTTGTTTTGCAGGCCATTTTAGGCACAAGGCCGGCGCTACAACTTTTTGGACAAGATTACGACACGCCCGACGGTACTTGCATTCGCGATTATATTCATGTGGATGATTTATCTAGCGCGCATATTTTAGCCATGGATTACCTGAATAATGGCGGGCATTCTAGCGTATTTAATCTGGGCAATGGCAATGGTTATAGCGTGAATGAGGTGATTCAAACCGCAGAAAAAGTCACTGGGGGAAAAGTGCCTGTGACTTACGCACCGAGAAGACAAGGCGACCCAGCGCGCTTGGTTGCCGATGCTACGCGCAGTAAAAAACTATTGAACTGGCAGCCCAAATACGCCGATTTAGCGACCATTATCCAACATGCGTGGGACTGGGAAATGGCGCGGAAAAAATAATTTCATATGAATTATAGTCTAAAAATTTCGGCTACCTCTTGAAATAATAGAATCAACCACAATCTGCATGGTGTTATTGAAATAAGCTAACAGGGGAAACACATGCAGGACGAAAACGAAAACCAACAATCTGAGCAAGAAATACAAGCCGAAACCGCAACCGAGCCAACGCCCGAAGAAAAAATTGCCGTGCTAGAAGCGATGCTGGAAGAAGCCAAAGCCAGCGTACTTTATATTAAAGCAGAAGGTGAAAACATCCGCCGTCGCGCATTTGAAGATATCGACAAAGCGCGTAAATTTGCGCTGGAAAAATTTAGTGGCGAATTACTGGCAGTGAAAGATAGCCTAGATGCCGCACTGGTAGTGGGTAATGCCGATGTAGAAAGTTACAAAAATGGCGTGGAACTCACCATAAAACAACTGTCTCAAGTATTCGAAAAATTCAACATTGCAGAAGTAAACCCAGTCGGTGAAAAGTTTGATCCGAACAAACATCAAGCAATTTCAATGCTAGAAAATAGCGGCGAACCAAATACGGTAACTACCGTGCTGCAAAAAGGCTACACACTGAATGACCGCGTGTTACGGCCTGCATTGGTGATGGTTGCAAAG
>JANMYB010000016.1:0-13908 GCA_031381645.1 Methylotenera sp. | reverse complement strand
TGCGGCAGGATTCAAGATTAAAGCTTAATTTTTACCACGACTACTTTTGTTAAGGAACCAAAAATGAGTGCAGCAAGTATTAAAAAAGAAAGTTTAGCGAGCACGATAGACGACATAAACCCCAATGTGGGCAAGGTTAGTAGCTTAGTGCCGCGCATTAAAAAAACCTATTCAGCTTTTGAAAAGGAGTTGAAAATTAAGCGCGAAAACGATGCACAAGGCAAACTTTCGTATGAAAATACTATTCAACGAGAGCCTACCAAGCTAGAAATGCAAATCAAAGCATTTTTTCAATGGTTTCTGCCACCATTGTTTGGCTTATTGCTGTTGCTTGCCGTTTGGACCTTGATTTCGCATCAATCTCAAAACTTGCCAGAGCCAATATCTACCTTCAATGCAGCAGTGATTTTGTTTAGCGATCCGTTTTATGTGAATGGTCCGAATGACCAAGGCATAGGTTGGAATATTGTAGCCTCACTAAAGCGTGTTGGCCTAGGATTTGGTTTGGCGGCTCTGGTCGGCATTCCGCTTGGGTTTTTAATCGGCCGCTTTCATTTTGTATCCAACATGATGGCACCCATTATCGGCATTTTAAAACCTGTTTCGCCATTGGCTTGGTTGCCGATAGGTTTGCTGGTGTTTAAAGCTGCCAACCCTGCCGCTATTTGGGTAATTTTTATCTCCGCCGTGTGGCCATTGATTATTAATACGGCAGTAGGCGTGAGTAAGGTACCACAAGACTACATGAACGTGGCCAAAGTACTTAATTTAAGTGAGTGGAAAATCGCGACTAAGATACTACTGCCTTTCGCGCTGCCTTTTATCATGACTGGTGTGCGCCTTTCAATCGGCGTAGCTTGGTTGGTGATAGTGGCGGCGGAAATGCTCACAGGTGGTGTAGGTATTGGCTTCTGGGTATGGGATGAATGGAACAACCTGAATGTTGAACACATTATTATTGCGATTGTTTTGGTGGGGATTATCGGCTTGTTGCTAGAAACAATACTGACGCAATTTGCTAAAAGATTTAGCCATCAATAAGTCAGTCACGAATAAGCAATCTCAAATTAAAGAAATTTAGCTTAAGGAAAAATGATGCAAAAAAATTCTGGAAATAATAGTGAACGCTACGTGCAATTAGAAAACGTTGGCATGCGCTTTGCAACAAAAAAAGGTATGTTTGAAGCCCTTAAAAATATTAACCTCAATATTAAACAAGGTGAATTTGTTTCTATTATTGGGCATTCAGGTTGCGGAAAATCAACTGTACTTAATTTAATTGCAGGCTTGTTAGAACCCACCAGCGGCCACTTGTTTTGCGCAGGCCGCGAAATACACAAGCCTGGTCCAGAGCGCGCAGTAGTGTTTCAAAATCACTCGCTTTTGCCATGGCTGACTTGCTTTGAGAACGTGCATTTGGCGGTCGAGCGCGTGTTTAGCGATGAAACACAAGTGCAGCAAGATTTACGCGCGATTGATGCGCTTGCGCTGGTGGGGTTATCGCATGCTACAGATAAACGCCCGAGCGAGATTTCAGGCGGCATGAAGCAACGTGTTGGCATCGCCAGAGCATTGGCGATGGAGCCAAAAGTATTGCTGCTGGATGAGCCATTTGGCGCACTGGATGCACTTACCCGCGCTAATCTGCAAGATGAGCTGATGGCAATAATGGCCAAATCTGGCGCAACTGCGGTGATGGTGACGCACGACGTGGATGAAGCCGTGTTGCTATCTGACCGCATTGTGATGATGACCAACGGACCAAGTGCTGAGATTGGCGAGATTTTAACGGTCGATTTGCCTAAACCGCGCAATCGTTTAGCGCTGGCCGAAGATAAAGATTACAACCACTTACGTAGCGAGGTATTGCGTTTTTTGTACGAGCGCCATGCCAAAAAAGTCGCTTAATTTAAAAAATAGGGAAATGACGATGAAAACAAATTACACATTAAAACTTGCAATATATACTGCCCTGCTCACCTTATCTGGTGCGACTTACAGCGCACATTCTGAAGAAGCGCCAGCCACTGAAGATGAGTACACGTTTATGGATTCAGTGAAAGAAGGCAAGAACTTAACCAGTTTTAGATTGCGCTATGAAACTGTTAGCCAAGATGGTTTAGCCGTTGCGCCAGTTGCAAATAATGAACTTAAAGATGGCGAAGCGCTTACCTTGCGCAGCTTAGTTGGCTGGCAAACTGCACCATATCATAACTTCAGTTTTGCTGGACAGTTAATTGGCGTAACTAAATTTATCGACAATTACAACGATCGCAAAAATAACGCTACCGAAATTGATAAAGCAGGTTATGCCATTATTGTGGATCCTAATCATTTTGACATTAACCAACTTTACATGGACTGGACAAGCCTTAAAAACACGCGCTTCCGCTTAGGTCGTCAACAACTTAATTTAGATAATGTGCGCTTTATTGGCGATATTGGCTTTAGACAAGTGATGCAAGTGTTTGATGGCGTTTCGGTACTCAATAAAAGCTTGCCAGATACCGAAGTATTTTTAGCACATTTTGAGCAAGTGACGCAAATTACCACCAAACAACGCGATGGTGATTTAGAAATTGCCAATGTTCGCTATCGCATTTCTCCTACTGAATTTTTAGTGGGTTATGGTTATTTTTCTAATATGGATGATTTAGGTTTTGGTAATGCTTGGTTTGGTGCAAACACGCTTAATAATGCGGGCAAGCCCAATTTAACAGCTGACCAATCCAACAAGGTGTTTGGTTTGCGCTTAGATGGCACACACCCTTTCAACCCCAATTTTAGAGCGCACTACACGGCCGAATACGCCAAACAAAGCGACTACGCCAACGGCGATAAACGCATAGACGCGCACTATTACAAGCTGGGCGGCGGCTTAGGCTTTGATAATTTCAATATGCGTATCGATCAGGAGTTGTTATCCAGCAACGATAGCAAATATGCTTTCCAAACACCATTTGGCACTAACCATTTGTTTCAAGGTTGGGTGGACAAATTTTTAGTCACGCCACGCCAAGGCATTCAAGACACTTTTATCACCGCGACTTACAAGTATGATGATTTCCTATTTTTTGCAGATTACCATCTCATCAAATCAGATGAAGATTTCAATACTGTGGGCGGTGGAACCTCGAAAAACGGTGATAAATATGGCACAGAATGGAACGTGGCTACAACTTGGAATATCGATAAAAATTGGATGACCAAATTGGAATACGGCAAATATAGCGAAAGCGACCTCTACGCCGCGACGCCAAACGTAGCGAACAATGTGGCTGGCAATCGTGGCCGCATTCGTGATACTGATAAACTTTGGTTAACTGCAATGTATACGTTTTAAGTAAGCAATATCTTTTATGCACCAAATTTAACTCCTCAATTTGGTGCGTTTGCACTATTAAAGCGCGTAATTTATGTGAAGCTAATATTAACTAATTGATTTTTATGGATAGCTTGCATTGGCTTAATTTTTGCTTAAACGCACTATAAATAAAATATCAGGTAAATGAAATGCAAAAAATGAAATTAGTGGTTGTTGGTAACGGGATGGCAGGCATGAGAGTAGTTGAGGAGCTACTTAAAATATCACCAGATTTGTATGATATTACTGTGTTTGGAGATGAACCCTACCCGAATTACAACCGCATTATGCTCTCGCCTGTGTTGGCGAACGAGCAGACTATTAATGACATTATTCTGAATACCCGTGAGTGGTATGCCGAAAATAATATCGCGCTCTATACCAGTGCACGTATCAACAAAATTGATCGTAAAAGCCGCATAGTCATAGCGGAAGATGGCACGACAGCAGAATATGACAGGCTATTACTAGCTACAGGTTCGAAGCCATTTATGCTGCCCATTTCAGGTGCAGATTTACAAGGTGTAATCGGTTATCGCGACATTAAAGACACTAACGACATGATAGCCACAGCCAAAACGCATAAACATGCAGTGGTCATTGGTGGTGGCCTGTTAGGTCTAGAGGCCGCTAACGGTCTTAAAATTCAAGGCATGGATGTGACGGTAATTCACCGTAACGAATGGTTGCTAGAGCGCCAACTTGATAAAACCGCAGGCAAAATGCTGCAAAAATCACTGGAAGAAAAGGGCCTTAAGTTTCAGCTAAAGCAAAACACCAAAGAGCTGACTGGTGAAAATGGCCGTGTTACAACCATTCATTTTACAGACGGCACTTCATTACCAGCGAACTTAGTGGTAATGGCAATTGGTATACGCCCAAACTTTGCACTGGCTGATTCGGCTGGCATTCACTGCGACAAAGGCATTGTGGTCAACGACACCATGCAAACTTATGACCCACGTGTATATGCAGTAGGCGAATGCGTATCGCATCGCGGCATCTCTTATGGCTTAGTGGCTCCTTTATTTGAAATGGCCAAGGTGTGCGCCACGCACTTGGCCAACTTTGGTATTGGTTTATACAAAGGTTCTGTGACCTCAACAAAATTAAAAGTCACAGGCATTGATTTGTTTTCTGCTGGCAACTTTGCTGGTGGGGAAGATACTGAAGAAATTGTACTGCACGACGCAGTTGGCGGGGTGTACAAAAAACTCGTCATCAAAGATGACAAAATCATCGGTAGCGTGCTGTATGGCGATACTGCCGACGGAGCCTGGTATTTCCAGATGCTCCGTGACGGCAAACCGATACATGAAATTCGCGATAACTTAATGTTTGGCCAAGACAGCCTAGGCAACACAGGGCACCAAGGCAATGATAAAGCCGCCCAAATGACCAATGAAATGGAAGTCTGTGGCTGTAATGGCGTGTGCAAAGGCACCATTGTAAAAGCCATTCAAGACCAAGGCTTATTCACCATTGACGACGTTAAAAAGCAAACTAAAGCGGGCTCTAGTTGCGGCAGTTGTGTAGGTTTGGTTGAACAAATTTTAGCGAGTACTTTAGGTGGCGGTTATGCTCCACCAAGTACTAGCAAAGTGGTGTGTGGTTGCACCGATAGAAACCATGAAGAAACACGTGAAGAAATCCGCAAAAATAAATACTTGAACATCCCCGATGCAATGCGCGGCATGAGCTGGCGGACACCTAATGGCTGCGCGACCTGCAGACCAGCATTGAATTATTACTTGCTCTCTACTTGGCCGCATGAAGCTGTCGACGATCCGCAATCGCGCTTTATTAACGAGCGCGTACACGCCAATATTCAAAAAGATGGTACTTACTCGGTGATTCCGCGCATGTACGGCGGCGTAACCAGCCCAGACCAATTGCGCAAAATTGCCGATGTGGCAGATAAATATGCCGTGCCAATGGTAAAAGTCACGGGCGGTCAGCGTATCGATTTGCTTGGTGTGAAGAAAGAAGACTTAGTCGGCATGTGGAAAGACTTAGATATGCCGTCTGGTTATGCTTATGCCAAAGGTATTCGCACCGTTAAAACTTGTGTTGGTTCTGAATTCTGTCGTTTCGGCACACAAAATTCTACGCAAATGGGTATTGATATCGAAAAAGCGTTTGACCACATGTGGGCACCACATAAAGTGAAATTTGCGGTATCAGGTTGTCCTAGAAACTGCGCAGAATCTGGCATTAAAGACGTTGGCATTATCGGCGTAGATTCAGGTTGGGAGATTTACGTGGGCGGTAACGGTGGCATTAAAACTGAAGTCGCGCAATTTTTATGCAAAGTTAAAACACATAATGAGGTACTAGAATACTCAGGCGCATTCATTCAAATTTACCGTGAAGAAGCGCGCTACCTTGACCGCACTGTGCATTGGATTGAGCGCGTTGGTTTAGAGTACGTAAAACAACGTGTGTTAGAAGACGCTGAAGGCCGTAAAGCCGCGTATGAGCGCTTACTATATGCCTTGCAAGGCGCAGTTGAGCCGTGGTCTGAGCGCGTGCAAAAGCGTGACGAACATAAAGAGTTCGAGACCATTACCTTATAAGTCATCACAACCTATTGAACAGTTAAACGAATAAATACAGGGAAATATTATGCAAAAAAGTTTTTGGGAGGTAGGCCACAAACCTACACTATTCGCTTCATTTTTCTATTTTGACTTGAGCTTCATGGTGTGGGTGATGTTAGGGCCACTCGCCGTACAAATTGCAGCAGATTTAAACTTAAGTCCCGCACAAAAAGGCTTGATGGTGGCTACCCCTGTGCTTACTGGCGCCCTATTGCGTATTGTGATGGGTGTATTGGTTGATCAAATCAAACCTAAAAAGGCAGGGCTAGTAGGACAAGTAATTGTGATTGCCGCTTTATTAGTGGCTTGGTTGCACGGCATTCACACTTACCAACACACCTTGTTACTAGGCATGTTTTTAGGTTTTTCTGGTGCTGCATTTGCAGTTGCACTACCCCTTGCTTCACGCTGGTATCCACCTGAGCATCAAGGTACAGCGCTGGGCATTGCGGGTGCTGGCAACTCAGGCACGGCTTTAGCTGCCTTATTTGCACCAGGCTTAGCCATTGCTTTTGGTTGGAATAATGTATTTGGTTTAGCCTTAATTCCACTGGGCATTGCTTTAATCGTCTACATGATTTTTGCTAAAGATGCGCCTGACGCGCCCGCTGCCAAATCGTTAAGCCAATATTTAGCAGTATTAAAAGATAAAGACGCTTGGTGGTTTATGTTCTTTTACAGCGTTACTTTTGGCGGATTTGTTGGTTTAGCGTCATCGCTTACCATTTATTTTAACGACCAATACGGCTTAACACCCGTGCATGCGGGCTATTTTACTGCAGCCTGTGTTTTTGCGGGCTCACTGGTCCGCCCTTTTGGTGGCTTATTAGCAGACCGCATTGGCGGAATACGCTCGCTAACCATTATGTACATACTCGCCGCTATTTTCTTATTGATTCTAAGCTTTGGCTTAAAAGAACAAGCCATGGGGTTAGCTATTGTGGTACTCGCAATGGCAGCTTTAGGGATGGGTAATGGCGCAGTATTTCAATTAGTGCCGCAACGCTTTCGTAAAGAAATTGGCGTGATGACTGGCTTGGTTGGCATGGCTGGCGGTGTAGGCGGATTCTATTTAGCATCTAGCCTAGGTTACTCAAAACAAGTGACCAGTAGCTATCAAGTGGGTTTATTGATTTTTGCTGGCCTCGCTGTAGTGGCATTATTGGGCTTGATGGGCGTTAAAAACCGTTGGCGTACAACTTGGGGTTCGGCCACCGCTACTACCGCTAAGGTATAGTGTCACTTTATATTTAAAAGCGCAATTTAATGCCACTTAAGTTTACTGTTGGTGAAAGTAGCCAAACTGGCCCGCGCTCGCGTAATGAAGATTATGTGGGCGTTGTCACCCCTAGTGACACACTTGGCGACTCGCAACTGACCACCAAAGGTGCGTTATTTGCAGTGGCAGATGGTGTAAGCGGCAATGCAGGTGGGCGCGAAGCGGCTGAAATGACGGTACGTACGGTATCAGCCGATTATTACGCCACACCTGATACATGGCAAACGCATATGGCGCTCGATAAAGTGCTTGGAGCTGCCAATCGCTGGGTGATTGCGCAAGCTGCGGCGAATCGTGATATGACGGGCATGGCAACAACGCTGTCACTCATGGTACTGAAGGGTCAACGTTACGTGATGGCGCATGTAGGTGATACGCGCATCTATCGGCTGCGCAATAAAGTATTAGAGCAACTCACCAGCGACCATGTTTGGGATAGCCCAGATATGCGCCACGTGCTAAAGCGTGCGGTAGGTTTAGATAAACACTTAAGCGTCGATTTTGCCGAAGGCTTGCTAGAAGTCGGCGATATATACGCCATCATGAGTGACGGCGTGTGGGAGCCGCTCGGCGAGCAAGCTATACACAGCGGCATGATGAAGTTTGATAGCCCGCAAATGATTAGCGATCACCTGACCAAAACGGCATTAGCCAATGGTGGGCAAGATAACAGCACCGCATTGGTTGTGCGTATTGACTCTATAGGCACCGATGGTCTGAGTGATTTGTTATCGGATGCGACGAGTTTAAGCGTACCACCTAAGCTAAAAGTGGGCGAGCTATTAGACGGTTTTGAAGTACTGGAAATCTTACATGATTCGCGCGCGACCATTTTGTACAAAGTGCGCAACCAAACTGGCCAGCTATTTGTACTCAAAACGCTGCAACCTCTACTCGCGACAGATACGGATAGTTGCCAAGCGCTGATGAATGAAGAATGGCTCGCCAAGCGCGTAGTTGCGCAATGTGTGCCGCAAGTATTACCGCTCGCTTTGGGGCAGCGCAAGCATTTGTATTATGTAATGACTTGGCATGAAGGCGCCACCCTGCAACAGCGCCTAGATAGCGGGCATCACTTTACGGTGAACGGTGCCGCTAAGATTGGCGCAGATTTAGCACGTGGCTTAAGCATGTTGCACCGTTTAAACATTGTGCATCGCGATATTAAGCCAGATAATATTCACATTGGTGCAGATCAGCGTTTACGCATCTTAGATTTGGGTGTCGCCCTTAATACCACAGTAGGCACACCAGACTCTATGGAAAACCCTGGTACGCCCAGTTATATGGCACCTGAGTTGTTTGAAGGTAAAGGCGCGGACATTGCAACCGATCTTTATGCGGCTGGGGTCACTTTGTATTATTTACTAACGCGTAAATATCCTTATGGCGAGATAGAACCCTTTCAAACACCGCGTTTTGGTGAGCCAGTGCGCCCTACGCGTTATCGGCCTGAGATACCCAGCTGGCTAGAAAATATTGTACTTAAAGCGGTGGCAAGAGATGTTGAAAAGCGTTTTGAAACCTCTGATGAAATGTTGCACGCACTCGAACATGGTGAATTTAAACCGATTGCGATGCAGCGTACACCGCTCATTGCACGGGCAAGATTATTGAAATGGCAGTGGATTGCGATATTTTCACTAATGCTCAATTTTTTACTAATTTATTTACTAGTTTTATCTTAAACAAAGGTGAGTACACTCGCCTTGAATTGAAATTGGAGTTTTTATGAGTTGGACAAAAGTTTGCCCTTTAATCGACATCCCAAAACTGGGTGCGCGCGTCGTACGCACTAAAGATATTGAGATTGGCGTGTTTCGTACAGAAGATGACCGCGTATTTGCGGTAAACAATACTTGCCCACACAAAGGTGGTCCTTTGTCACAAGGCATTGTATATGGTGACAAAGTAGCCTGCCCGCTTCACTCTTGGAAAATCAGCTTGGTCGATGGTAAAGCAGAAGAGCCAGACGTGGGTGAAACAACGTGTTTTAATACTAAAATTGAAGATGGCATGGTTTTCTTGGAAATATAAAAGCAAAAGGCATGATTAAAGAAACAAAATCTACTTGTTGCTACTGCGGTGTGGGTTGCGGCGTGATTATTCACTCGCAAGGTGAGCAAATCATTGGCGTAAAAGGCGACCCCAACCACCCTGCTAACTTCGGTCGTTTATGCACCAAAGGCGCAACCTTGCATTTGTCTGCCAAGCCAGATAACCGTGCACTTTACCCTGAGATGCGTTTAAGCCGTGATACGCCCAGAAAGCGCGTGTCTTGGGATATTTCGCTGGATTATTTAGCAGAACAATTTGCACAAACTATCGAAAAACATGGCCCAGATTCTGTCGCATTTTATATCTCTGGCCAATTAATGACCGAAGATTATTACGTATTTAACAAGCTTGCCAAAGGCTTAATCGGTACAAATAACGTAGATACCAATTCCAGACTATGCATGTCTTCCGCCGTCACAGGCTACAAAGCCACATTGGGTGCTGATTCGCCGCCAGCATGCTACGAAGATATTGACCATACAGATTGCTTGTTTATCGCTGGCAGCAACACCGCGTTTGCACACCCGATTATTTTTAGGCGGATTGAAGACGCGAAAGCCAAAAATCCAAACTTAAAAATCATCGTTGTAGACCCGCGCAAAACAGATACTGCACAAGCGGCTGATTTGCATCTGGCCATTTTGCCCGGCACCGACGTCGCCCTATTTAACGGCATGCTGCACGTGATGTTATGGGAAGGCTTGCTAGATATGGCCTACATTAACGCGCACACTAATGGTTTTGATGCGCTCAAAGATACCGTGCGCGAATATACGCCCAAAATGGTGGCCGATATTTGTGGCATTAAAGAAAGTGACATCATCACCGCCGCCAAATGGTTTGGCAAAGGCCCTACACTTTCCATGTATTGCATGGGTTTGAATCAGAGCATCCATGGCACCGATAAAAATGCCTCGCTGATAAATTTACATTTGGCTACAGGCCAAATCGGCAAACCTGGCGCAGGGCCGTTTTCTCTCACAGGTCAACCCAATGCCATGGGCGGGCGTGAAGTCGGCGGCATGGCTAACTTGTTATCTGGTCATCGCGATTTAGCTAATCCAGAACACCGTGAGGAAATCGCTAAACTCTGGGGCGTAGATGACGTGCCAGCCAACGCAGGTAAAACGGCGATAGAGATGTTCGATGCCGTTAAAAGTGGTGAAATTAAAGCCATTTGGATTGCCTGCACCAACCCCGCACACTCCATGCCAGACCTCAATAATGTGCTAGAAGCCTTAAACACGGCTGAATTAGTCGTTGTGCAAGACGCGTTTAACAATACTAGTACTGCTCCCTATGCCGATGTGTTGCTGCCAGCTAGCACTTGGGGTGAAAAAGAAGGTACGGTAACGAATTCTGAGCGACGCATCACACGTGTTAACTCAGCCGTGGCACCACCTGCTGAAGCAAAGCATGATTGGGCTATTATGGTAGATTTTGCTCAGCGTCTAGAAAAAAAACTAGAGCAAAAGCATTTAGCTAAAAAATCTAATTTATTTCCGTTTAAAAATACTGAGGATATTTTTAATGAACACCGCGAGAGCACTCGTGGTCGGGATTTAGATATTACTGGCTTAAGCTACCCCATACTTATGGTGCGAGGCCCACAGCAGTGGCCTTTTGTAGAGGGTGCTAGCACAGGAAAAGCACGGCTTTACAGCGATGGAAAGTTTCAAAAAACAGATGGTAAAGCACAATTTGTCAATGCGGTATATAAAGGCACGGCCGACAAAACTGATGCGCGATATCCGCTGCATTTACTCACGGGTCGTTTGCGCGACCAATGGCACAGTATGAGCCGCACAGGCAATGTAGCGCAGTTGTTTAATCATGCAGAAGAGCCTGTCATTAACCTCAGTGCCGATGACATGATGCGACGTAATCTCAAAAATGGCGACATCGTAAAAGTACAAAATAAGCGTGGTAGCCTCATTTTGCCTGTGCAAACTAGCGATGAAGTGCAACCTGCGCAAACCTTTATTGCCATGCACTGGGGCAGCCAGTTTATGAATGGTTTAGGCGTAAACGCGCTGATGCCGCCTGCTTTTGATAAAACCTCTAAACAGCCAGAACTAAAACATACCGCCGTTAAAATAGAAAAACTAGAACTGCCTTGGCGCATGACGATTTTACGCACTTGCCAAGATTTAACCCTATTAGAAAAAGTGCGCGAACTAATGCCGCAATTTACCCACACCAACTGCGGCTTGTTTGGGCGCGAAAACGAGACAAATAAAGCAGGTTTGCTTATTTTGCGTGCTGCGCACGAAACCGCACCAGACCTAGAATTAATAGAAAA
This sequence comes from Methylotenera sp., assembly GCA_031381645.1. GTDB lineage: Bacteria > Pseudomonadota > Gammaproteobacteria > Burkholderiales > Methylophilaceae > Methylotenera_A. The sequence continues at coordinate 2,305 of JANMYB010000016.1, read as the reverse complement.
AATTGACGAGATTTTAGGCATGACAGATGAATCACCCTGCTTAAATTACAACGATGCCAAACGCGGTATTAGCAAACGTATTTTGGTGCAAAAAAACGCAGCCAATGGCAAATTAGAGGTTGCTGGCGTGCGCTTAATGGGTGAAACGCTGGCGACCGAATGGTTAAAAGAAGTGATGTCCACAGGCCAGTTTAACGATGATGCGCAATATAAAGAATTTAGCCGTTGGGCACTTGCCCCGCTCTCTGCACCGCCAAGTGGCGAGGTTGGGCGCGGCAAAATTATCTGCAATTGTTTAGATGTTTCGCAAAACGAGATTGTTGAAAATATCGAACTAGGCGCAGATTTGATCACTCTGCAAAACAAGCTGAAATGCGGCACCGAGTGCGGCTCGTGCTTAATCGAGTTAAAACGACTAGTGTCAACGCACAGCAAGGTTTTTACTGGAAATAAAGAAAGTTATCTGCATTGATTCATGGCGATTTCCGCTTGCGAGCATTTACGCTCTGAGCCTTGTTGGACGCTTTCCTTGATGGCCTCCCAACTTGACTTTTCAACAGTTGTAGCTTTTTCTGGTTTTGATACTGCTGATTTTTCCACTTTACTCTCAACCAACTTTTCAGCTGTCGCTTTTTCGGATTTGCTTGCAAGCGTTTCAGCTTTTTGCTGAGGTTTTTTCTGTACAACTTTAGCTTTTTTTGGTTCTTCTTTTTTGACTGCGTTTTCAATGACTTTATCTTGAGCAGGCTTGACTTCTTCCACAGGTTTAGCCAACACTACTGGCGCTGCTTCTAGTTTTTTGGGTGTTTCAGTTGCTACAGGCTGCTCCAAAATAATCGTCGGCTCAGTTGGCGATGAAACTAATTTTCCCAATATAAAAAATCCTGCCAACGCTAAAAAGCTTAGGCCAACATAATTCCAATTGATTTTGCTCACAATGGATGGCTGCGCCTCAGAATCTGAACTATCCACAGGAATCGATGGTGCCTCTTCTGTCGCTGCCTCTTTTAGCAAACGCACTGCATAAATATCGTGCTCATGCGCGTGCATTTCGTATTTTTCAAACATCTGCGCCATTTCTTGCGTCAGCTTTGAGGCCACATCAAAATAGCCTTGCGAAACCAAAATTTGATTCGGTTCTGCAAAGCTCATAATACGCTGCGCTTCATCCATCCCCACACCAACCAAGCCTTTTTTAAGCGTACGCACAGCGCCTAAATTAATGCCAAAATGTACATATAAAGGTATTGCGCCGTCTGTATTGTTTTTTAAAATTTCGTCGCGGATGGTAATCGAGACAAAAAGTGCATCTTCCAACGCGTCTTCTAGCGTGCCAGTGCAGGCAATGTGCACGCCACTGATCGTATCGACAATCTCGCGATCCTCTTGCGGCAAGTCAATCACCGCATGCTGAATAAAACCATTCAACTGATTTTTAAGTTCCGTTTGTTCACCCTCGGTTTTTTTGGAGTAATCAATAATCTCTATAGCAACCACGTTGCAAATCGACGTTTTATTCAATTTGTCATTCATAATATTTACGTATTTCGTGACGTTAAGCACCCATCTTAATCACAAAAACTCAATACTTCAATAGTTTAGATGTTTTCGCTAAACTAAATTATAGAAAATACCTTATGAGAAAATAATGTGGGGCAAAACTTTATATAAAAATATATGCTCTGGAAGCCCCATGGATGCTGAGCATCGCCAAACACCCTAACAGCTTGTTTTGTTAGACAAACCCACGATTTTCGTAGCTGAACTCTGTCTGATTAGCTCTGATGCTTCGTCATACAAAAAGGGTAAAAACATATAGCGTTTACCCTTAGTAACACGGGTTGCCTGATGCAGGAGGGAGCAAGAGAATACTACTGCGCCGCCCGTTGGCGCGACAAAATGCCCAGAGCCAAATTCTGGAAATTTTAAATAACCACCTTCGTAATCACCCGAATTTAAAAACAAAGAAACAGCGAATTTTCTATGTGCGGTGCCTTGCGTAGTGTTATCTCGGTGCGCGCTAAAGTGTGCTTGTTCTTCTGCGTCATAGCAGGCCACAAGCGTGCGCTCCATTCTGGTCGCGCGAAACTGAAAGGCTAAATCAATCACGGGTACTAATTTGTTAAAGATACTATCGATGCAGGCTGTTTGTAACGCGCTTGCCTCAAGGCTGCAATCACGACGGCGCTTGTGCGTGTAATCCAACATGCCAACCGTTTTTCCGTCAATTTCGCGCATAAATCCTGAGTCCGTTCCACCCGCTTGCTCATAATACTCAATCAGTTGTTGGCATAGTTCAGGCTCG
>JANMYB010000009.1:0-48548 GCA_031381645.1 Methylotenera sp. | reverse complement strand
CGAAACTTTAAATCTGATATACGATGCATTACTTAAAAACCGTTGTGAGCGTAGCACGACAATAATTGCACTTGGTGGTGGCGTCATAGGCGATTTAACGGGCTACGCGGCGGCTACATATTTGCGCGGTGTGCCATTTATACAAATCCCGACAACTTTGTTATCGCAAGTCGATTCCAGCGTGGGCGGCAAAACTGGTATTAACCATCCGCTTGGCAAAAACATGATAGGCGCGTTTTATCAACCAAAAGTGGTGCTGGCAGATATCGACACCCTGCAAACGTTGCCAAAACGCGAGCTTTCCGCAGGCGTGGCGGAAGTGATTAAATATGGCCTAATTCGCGATGCGGATTTTTTTGATTGGTTAGAAACCAACATCGGCAAGCTAATGGCGCTAGACGAGGCCGTTACCATGTACGCCATTTACCGCTCGTGCAAAAATAAAGCTGAAGTTGTAGCTGCTGATGAGCACGAGGCGGGCGAGCGCGCCCTGCTTAATTTGGGACACACTTTTGGTCATGCGATAGAAAATGCCATGGGTTATGGCGTGTGGTTACATGGCGAAGCGGTGGCTGCAGGCACAATGCTGGCAGCAGATTTATCGCAACGCATGGGTTGGTTAAACGATATTGAATTAAAAAGAATGCATGCCCTGCTAACCGCATCCAGCTTGCCTCTCAGCGCGCCTAATTTAGGTTTTGAAAAGTACATTGATTTAATGCAATCTGATAAAAAAGTGTCTGATGGAAAGATTAGATTGGTGCTACAGCAGGGTATCGGCAAAGCGGTGATTACCAGCGATTATGATGCTGAAAAACTCAAACAAACGCTAGAGGCCATACAATAAAGCATGTTGGCAACTTACGCAGCCAATCCTGAAGCCTCGCTCGGCCGCCATAATGCAGAGGCAGAATCGCCATTCCGCAACGCTTTTCAGCGCGACCGCGACCGCATCATCCATTCCACTGCGTTTCGCCGCTTAGAATATAAAACGCAAGTGTTTGTGAATCACGAAGGCGATTTATTTCGCACGCGTTTAACGCATAGCTTAGAAGTTGCGCAGTTGGCGCGCGGCATAGCGCGTACACTGAATTTGCATGAGGATTTGACTGAGGCGATTGCGCTGGCACACGATCTTGGCCACACGCCGTTTGGCCACGCTGGGCAAGATGCGCTAAATGATTGTATGAAAGACTTTGGCGGTTTCGAACATAATTTGCAGTCGTTGCGAGTGGTGGATAAGCTTGAACAAAGATATGCCGAATTTGATGGTTTGAATTTAACTTTCGAGCTACGTGAAGGCATCTTAAAGCATTGCTCAGTAAAAAATGCCAAGCAGCTCGGCAATGTAGGTTTGCGCTTTATTAATAAAACTAAGCCAAGTTTAGAAGCGCAGGTGACCAACTTTGCAGATGAAATTGCCTATAATAATCACGATGTGGATGACGGTTTGCGCTCTGGCTTAATTACTATCGAGCAGCTGCAAAACGTTGAATTGTTTGCCTCGCAACTCGATATTGTCAAAAATAAATATCCAAAACTTGAACAAAAACGACTGATTCACGAAACCATACGCCGTATGATTAATGTGTTGGTGGCGGATTTATGCACACAAAGTGCACAAAACATTACTAAGCTTAATCCGCAAAGCATACAAGATATTCGGCAAGCGTCTTATTTAGTGAGTTTCAGTGAGGAAATGGCGACTAAAAATTTAGCGCTAAAACAGTTTTTGCGTAAAAATTTATATCAGCATTACAAAGTCAACCGCATGAGTGCAAAGGCAGAGCGCATTATTCGCGAACTATTTACCGTATTTTTGGCGGATATAGGTCTGATGCCGCATGAGTTTCAACAATATGCCAAAAATGACAAAGCCCGCGCAGTGGCCGATTATATCGCTGGCATGACTGATAGATTTGCCATACGTGAGCATCGCCGACTATTTGCGGTAGAAGACTATTTGTAAGTTAATCTTTCAGTACTTCGATTAATGGCTCCAAAAACTGCTCGTAATTTTTCCAGCGTTGCACAGAAGTTTTATAAATTGGCTGCCTTACTTGCCAATGCGAAGCAGTTTTCACGGTACGTTCTAATTTGTGTGGCGCTAGGCAGGCATCGTCCCACTCTAAGCCAATGTGGTCAATCAATTTGCGCGACCAAAATTCAGGGTCAGCAATGGTATCTTCATAATGAATATCCATAATTCGCCCAGGTAGCAGCTTGTGCCAATGCCGCATGATGCGTTCGTATTGCTTGTAATGAAAGCCCAAATTACTTAAGTCAGAAGCATACATATGGGATTTATTAAAATTTTGAAAATAAATTGATAAACAGGTGTCGATGGGGTCGCGCTTAGTGTGAATAATTCTTACATTGGGAAATAGCAAGGCAATTAAACCAACATATAAAAAGTTATGTGGCATTTTGTCGGTAATGTGCGTGGGTTTAGTTTTTGTACCAGCTATTTTGCGCAAAGTAGCTTCATACATATTAGCGATGTCTCTTGCTTGCTCAGTGTTTATTTCCTTAACGCAGTCGGGATATGGTGTTCCAGTATTTAATCGTAGCGGCATTGCAGTAGGCGTTCTGCCCCAAAAACTCACCTCCCCAGCACCAATAACGCTGGGATGGCTAGAAATAATTTGCTCGGTTAGTGTGGTGCCAGAGCGAGGCATACCAACAATAATGACAGGCAATTTGCTTTCAGTGCCTATATGTTGATACTTGTTAAATAAATCAGTATGGAATACTTCGATTAGGCTAGAAAATCCGAGTTCATCAGTCTCTCTGTTGTAATTTAAATGTTTATTTTTAAGTTTATTCCCAAGTGTGTAATGTTGAAAAGCCTCTGCATAATTATTTTGGTCATCAAATATTTTGCCTAGCGCGAAATGGGTAATTTGTTTAGTTTCGTCATCTAAATCATTTTTTGAGACTAGTCTAAGTAACTCTATTACTAACCCATCATCGGGTTTAGATTTTTTCATTCTTGCTTTTAGTAGGTAACCATTAGGGATCTCATTATCATTAGCAATAATTTCATCGCATACCCTAATTCCCTGAGCGGCATTACCGAGTTCTAGAAATACCTGACCTTTACCTTGTAAAGAAGTTAAGCGTTTTGGTTCTTTTTGTAGCGAGCGATTAAATTTGTCTAATGCAGCATCAGTATCGTTCATTCCTAAGTAAGTTTGCCCAAGCTGGTCTAGCACATCAAGATTTTGTGGTTCCAATTGGCTAGCCCAAGTAAAACACTCTAGCGCTTCATCATAGCGGTGATGTTTTAGTAAATATGCACCATATAATGTAAAGCCGTCTAAATAATTAGGGTCTATTTCACAGGCTCGGTGATATTCAAGCCCAGCTTCAAAGTCTAAACCAGCTTTTTCTAAAACGCTTGCAAAACTTACCCTAAACTCCGCATGCTCAGGAGCTAAGCCAGTAGCGCATTCTAGACAATGCAAAGCGCGATTAATATCTTCAATATCCACGTAAACCATACCTAATATATGAAAAGCCCTAGCATTCGTTTTATCTAAATTCAGTGCGCGCTGTAAGCAAACAATCGCCGCATCGTAGTTTTTAGTCATGCGGTGGGCAATGCCGCAATGTATGTGCGCCTCTATCAAATTCGGGTCAATTTTAAGTGCAGCCTCATAATGTTTAATGGCCTCATCGTAAAGTTTTTGTTCGTAGAGACTATTCGCTAAGTTGAGGTGTGTTTGTGCATGGTTTGGCTTGGCTTTTAACAACACTTTGAGTTGTGCTGTGGCCTTTGCATGTTGCTTGCTAGCAGCGTATACAAAGGCCAGCGAGGCTTGCGCTTCAATAATGCTGGGGTTGATTTTTAAAACATCTAAAAAGTATTTTTCTGCTTGGTCAAACGCACCAAGCTGTATAGCACGTTGCCCTTGCTGAAAGCTTTCGGAGATATTTTTTTGTTGCTGTTGAGAGAGTTGTTTCATGTAAAAAAATGATAGATCGCAATTAAAGCCAAAGTTTACCTTAAAACTTGTCATTGCGGGTCTCCCTGCCATTGCGGGTTTCTCTGTCATTGCGGGCTTGATCCGCAATCTTATGAATATGCACAAGACCCTGAATCAAGTTCAGGACGACAGTCATGTACCATTGCATGCCGAACCCGCAATCTAGTAAAATTCAATCAATGAGTTACTACGTTTACATAATGACCAACAAACCCAGTGGCGTTTTGTATATTGGCGTAACCAATGACTTAATTCGTCGCGTCTATGAGCATAAGCACCATCTCGTAAAAGGATTTACGCACCAATACAACCTTGAAATATTAGTATGGTTTGAACAAACTGAAGATGTAAATAGTGCAATTTCACGAGAAAAACAACTTAAAAACTGGCATAGACAGTGGAAGATTGATTTAATAGAGCGGATGAATCCTAGTTGGGATGATTTGTATGAATCAATTGTTGGTTGAGATGCTGAATCAAGTTCAGCATGACAGATTTCTTTTGTCATTGCGGACTCGATCCGCAATCTTATGAATATGCACAAGACCCTGAATCAAGTTCAGGGTGACAAGCTTAAGTTCAGCATAACAAAAATGATGTTGCGTCATTACAACATTTGCTTAAATCTGTGCCATAAAGCCACAAAAAGCTTGCTCATCAACATAACCTTTTGGCATACTTGCTAAACCTTCTTAGTAAAAAAGTAATATAGTTTTATTGGGAGAGTTCGCGAACTTTCTCGTTTTTGTAGCTTAGCTAGTACTAGTGTTTTAGTAGTGGTTAAATTATAAAAATGAGGGTAATTTAGTAGTATGCTTTAAATAGCAAAACAAGCTGTAAATTTTATAGAAACAAAACTTGGAGATTTATATGAAAACGAAATTAAATTTAGCAGTTGCAGCAGCTTTATTAGCTGGTGCTTCAAGCGCTAACGCTGGCATCATGATCCCAGCTGGCGATTGGACATTGGACATCGGTGGTATCGTAAACGCTTACTACACACACACAAATTTCAGTGGTGACACTGGTGCTGGCACAATGCCATTAGGCTTGGGTGACGGTAATGGTGATAGCACTTCAAACATCACTACAGGTTTGTTACCTAACTATCTATCAGTTTCTGGTAAAACTCGCCAAAACGATTTAGATGTTGGTTTCACCATCAGCATTAACCCAGGTGCTTCAACAACTTCAGCTGGTAAACAAGGCTCACATCAAGAAAATCGTCAAGCATTCTTAACATTCGGCGACAAATCATGGGGTTCTATCAAATTAGGTAAAGACTTAGGCATTTATGCTTCTGACGCTATCTTAAACGACATGACATTGTTGGGCGTTGGTGCCGGTGCTGGTTCATTGGCTGGTAACACAACTACAATCGGTCGTATTGGTACTGGTTTTATGTATGCTGACTGGAAAGCACAAGTGGCTTACTCATCACCAAACTGGAATGGTTTCAATTTTACAGCGGGTGTAACACAAGCATGGAACTCTGATAACAGCACAGACCGTGGCGGTTCAAGCCCAGCATTCGAAGGTAAAGCAAGCTACGAGTGGGCTGGTGATTTCGGCGGTAAAGTATGGGTTTCTGGTATTACACAAAAAGTTGAAAACCTAAACGCAGTTGCTGCAAAAGGCATCACTTTCGGTTTGAACGGTGCCGGTACTGCATTTACTACACTGCCTGCTACTGCTGCTGTTGCAGGTACTGATGACCGTGCTACTGCATGGGATATCGGCGCTACAGTTAACGTGGCTGGTTTTGGCTTAACAGGCTACTACGGTGATGGCGATGGTATTGGTCAAACATTACAGTTGCTTCAAGGTTTTGACTCAACAGGTAAGAGCCGTGATTCAGATCAATGGTACGTACAAGGTACATTCACTATTCCAGGCGCAGGCACTAAATTGGGTCTAAGCTATGGTGAATCGACACTTGATGGTAACACTGTTGATGGATTCAACGACATCGAAGATTCAATGTGGGTAGTTGGTGCTTACCACCCAATCACAAAACACTTGAACTTGGTTGCTGAATACTCAAATTCAGAGCGCGATGTTGATAATAAAGTTGGTGCCAGTGCTAAAGCAGAGGCAAAAACTATTTCTCTAGGCGCAATCTTGTTCTTCTAGAATTAGCTACAGGGTTTACCCTGTGTTAGTTTAAGAAAGACAAAACTAAAAACGGCAACTTCGGTTGCCGTTTTTTTATGTCATTGCGAGCGAAGCGCGGCAATCCATACAACCTAGGTTAATATAATAAATGTTAATCTATTTCTAGAACCATGAAGCAGCCCGCAGTTTACATTTTAGCGAGTGGCAAAAATTGCACACTTTATACTGGTGTTACATCCGATTTAGTCAAGCGTGTTTGGGAGCATAAGCAAGACTTAGTAGATGGGTTTACTAAAAAATACCAAGTACATTATCTGGTTTATTATGAGCTATGTGATGATATGCTAAGTGCGATAGCGCGGGAAAAGCAAATTAAGGCTGGTTCGCGCAAGAAAAAGATATTGTTAATCGAATCTAATAACGTTGATTGGCTAGATTTGTACGAAACGATTGTTTGATTGTACGAGTGCTTATGGATTGCTTCGTCGTTACTCTCCTCGCAAAGACGCAATTTGTCATTGCGAGCGAAGCGCGGCAATCTAAGCTATTGGACTAGATTGCTTTGTCGCTACGCTTCTCGCAATGACGTTTGCTATAATCTTGGATAAATAAATTTGGCTCGCATTGGAATTACACCATGAATCTATACCCAGTTACTATTGTAGAAAATTTTTACGAAAACCCAGATGCGATTAGAGAGTTCGCACTAGCGCAAAAGTATACATTCTGTAATAAGAGACTAAATTTAGAGTATGTGTATCCTGGAAGTAGAACTAAAGATTTATTTGATCTAGATAGTACATTGCATGAAAAAATCTGCAAAAAATTAGTGTCAATATTTCATAATTCAGAACACGATTATATGCGCTGGGCACTATCGACCAGCTTTCAAAGCGTGACCGCAGAATATAATCAGGGTGTGATTCACACTGATGAGAACACTATTTTTGCTGCAGTGCTTTTTTTAACACCAAATGCGCCCTTAAATGCTGGTACTTCAATATTTAAAAAGAATGTGAATTTTAGTGAGGAAAAATATATAGGGGCAGTTATGGATAATGACGCGCGATTTAGGAAGGGTGAAATAGTGATGGATACTTCTTATCACAGCATGTTTGATGAGATTCTGCGCGTGAATAATGTGTATAACACACTGATTCTCTATGAAGGTCGGCATTTTCATGCGGCCAATCAGTTTTTTGGTAAAACTTTAAAAGACTCAAGGTTGGCGCAAGTGTTTTTTATTAACAAGATTGATGCACAAAAGCAAAGTGTTTTTCCACTTAGCAGGACAAGTGCAATTAAAATTTAATGAACAATATTTATCAACATCAAAGCCTGATTCAGCAGCTGGATAGGCAACAGCAAGCGGGTCATAAAAGTGTGATTTTGTGGTTTACGGGTTTATCTGGCGCGGGCAAATCGACCCTTGCACATGCGATTGAAAAAACTTTGTTCGATATGCGTTGCCGCACTTATGTGTTTGATGGTGATAACGTCCGCCAAGGGTTATGTGCTGATTTGGGTTTTTCGGCAATAGATAGGCAGGAGAATATTCGCCGTATTGGTGAGATGAGCAAGTTGTTTTTGGAGGCAGGCGTGATTGCGCTTACAGCTTTTATTTCGCCTTTTCAGGCAGATCGCGACCGTGTGCGTCAGTTAGTAAAAAATGATGAGTTTATTGAAATATACTGCAAGGCAAGCTTAGATGTGTGTGAGCAGCGAGATGTAAAAGGGCTATACGCTAAAGCAAGACGAGGCGAAATTAAGGACTTTACAGGTATATCTTCACCATATGAACCACCTTCAGCCCCAGAGCTGGAGATTGATACAGGCGCCGAGTCGTTAGAGGTCTGTGTTACAAAAGTGCTGTCATATCTTAAAACGCGAGGTGTCATTGGGTTGTAGTTAATAAGCAACCAGATGCTGAATCAAGTTCAGCATGACAGGTGCTTTTAATGCACTGCACCCCTCGTCCCTATTGGTTTGCAGGGCATTACTTAATCATCAATTCCAAGTTCTTGAATTTTCCGCGTAAGAGTGTTGCGCCCCATGCCCAGCTGGTTGGCGGCTTCTATGCGTCTGCCATCGGTGTGTTGCAACGCTTTCACAATCATTACACGTTCAAAATCTTTTGTGCGAGCATCCAACACATTTTGTTCACCACAGTTTAGCGCATCGGCCACCTCGGCAGCAAGTGCTTCTTGCCATGAATTTGCACCAGAGGTTTTTGAATTGTCTTCTTTTAGCTCTGGTGGTAAATCGGCTACATCTACATTTTGTCCTGGCGCCATCACAGTTAGCCAGTGGCACACGTTTTCTAGCTGGCGGACATTGCCGCTCCAATTAACGGCGCTTAAATAACGTAAAGCTGCGGCTGAGAGTTGCTTAGGCTCAACACCCAGCTCTTGCGCGCTGTGAGCCAAGAAATGCTTGGCAAGGTGCGGAATGTCTTCGCGACGTTCACGTAGCGGCGGCAACCTTAATCTAATGACATTCAAACGGTGGAATAAATCCTCACGAAACAAGCCTAACTTTACACGCTCTTCTAAATCCTGATGGGTGGCAGCAATAACGCGCACATTTACCTTAAGCGGTTGATGACCACCTACGCGGTAGAACTGACCGTCAGATAACACCCGCAATAAGCGCGTTTGCAAGTCGGCAGGCATATCGCCAATTTCATCCAAAAATAACGTGCCGTTATCGGCTTGCTCAAAACGTCCACGACGCGCTGCCGCTGCTCCTGTAAATGCACCACGCTCATGTCCAAATAATTCAGACTCTAATAAATCTTTAGGAATGGCCGCCGTATTGATGGCAATAAAGGGCTTTTCCGCGCGCGGGCTGTGTTTATGCAGGGCGCTGGCCACTAACTCCTTACCGCTACCTGATTCGCCGTTAATCAGCACCGTAGCGTGCGAACGGCTAAGGCGACCAATAGCACGAAAAACCTCTTGCATGGCAGGTGCCTGGCCGATGATTTCGGGTGTTTCTTCCAATGTCACGTTATCCACCGCTTGGCGCATGCTTTCTTCTACTGCGCGTTTAATCACATCAATCGCTTGATCCACATCAAACGGTTTGGCCAAATATTCAAATGCGCCACCTTGAAAAGCCGCCACCGCGCTTTCTAAATCAGAATAAGCGGTCATAATAATCACGGGAATATCAGGGTGGCGTTGTTTTACTTCGGCCAAGAAATCCAGCCCAGAGCCATTTGGCATGCGAATATCGCTGACAATCACTTGCGGCTGTTCGTGATTTAAGGCGTTAAGCGCTTCAGCTACTGATGAAAAAGTTTTGAACTCCATATCGGTACGCGCCAGTGCCTTTTCAAACACCCAGCGAATTGATTTGTCGTCGTCTAAAATCCAAATTGGTTTCATAATACTCTCGTTAATATCTCTAATTTAATGTCATTGCGGGCATGACCCGCAATCTACTTATAGATGCTGAATCAAGTTCAGCATGACAGTGAAGGTTGTTATTATTGAATATTGGCGTGTTTCATTACGGTGCTTTCAACTGGTAATAAAATGGTGAAACATGTGTTGCCAGATTGACTTTCACAATCAATCATACCGTGATGTTGTGTAATAAAAGTTTGTGCTAGGGCAAGCCCGAGGCCGCTTCCACCCTCGCGTCCAGACACAAGGGGGTAAAAAATTTTATCGCGAATATCGGCAGAAATACCTGGCCCATTATCGATAATTTGTAATTTAATGGCGACTCGATAACGCTTTTTAGCTAGCGTGACTTGGCGTTCTGCACGGGTTCTTAAAACAACTTCGGCATTTGCCGTATCAGCAGATTGCATGGCTTGCACGGCGTTGCGTGCAATATTAAGCACGGCTTGAATGAGTTTTTCGCGATCACCAATTAAATCAGGCAAACTGGTATCGTAATCGCGCCTAACTTTGATGTTATTGGGTGATTCAGCAAGTAGCAAACTACGTACGCGCTCAAGTACCTCATGAATATTCGTAGATTCATATTTCGGCACGCGATGAGGCACCAACAGCCTATCCATTAAGCTTTGCAGCCTATCGGCCTCTTTAATAATCACTTGTGTATATTCGCGCAGATTTGGGTTTGGCAGCTCGTGTTCTAGCAATTGTGCAGCTCCACGTAAGCCGCCTAAAGGATTGCGAATTTCATGTGCAAGATTTCGCAAAAGCTCAGAATTGGCCTGCTGCTGAATCAGCATACGCTCTTCGCGAGCGATACGAAGCTGCTGATCCATCTGCTGAAACTCAAGTAATAACGTTGCCTCGCCAATATTCACAGGTGTTACTGTGCAAGTAACGGCAAACGACTGTTGTCGTACGGTGGTAATTGCAAATTCGTGCTCGCGGTAAGGGCTATCATTTTTAACCGCATTATCAATCGCTATTTGCAAGATTTCGCAATGTAAAAAAACTTCTGAAATGTGGCTGCCATGAATTTGCGTGGCACTTAGCGCAAATAAAATTTCTGCGCTGGGGTTGGCATAAACCACTTGATGTGATTGATTGAGCAATATCACCGCAGTGGCGAGATGCTCTAAACCAGCAAAACCTGAAGGAATATTTTGTTGCATGACTTATGATTGTATAACAACTGAATAATTGCTTGGGTGCATACTTAAGCATAAGCAAAAGGCAAGCCAGCTTTGATGCTGACCTAGAACTAAAACGATTTGACTAATTTATATTGCTAATTTCTTTTTCTAATAACTCAATATTGCGTTGATGTGCATCTACTTCAGCTTGTAAGCCTTTCATTTTTTCGTCAAATTTAGGCACGTTGCGCATGGTTTTACCATCTTTGGTTTTATATACTTCTGGGTTAGAAGCGCCTTCCTCATAAGCTTTTTTGGCGTTTTCCAGCGCTTTTTTCTCGCCGTCTAATTCGTTTTGTAATATTTCTTTACGTTTGCCATCGCGTTGATTTTGTGTGCCTTCGTCCACCTTGGGAAAGCTTGCTGGTGTTGCTGTTCGTGTTGGGGGAGTGCGTTTTTTTTCGCTACCAGAATCAGTGCCAAAGTTGGTATCTGCAGGCTCTAATTGCAGTTTTTTTGCGCCTTTAATTTTTACGTTAGAATATGTGATGCGTCCTTCGGCATCTACGTGCTTATAGATTTCTGCATGCGCTAACTGTGGCAACATTAAAGCCGTTAAAAAAACGCTTAAAAAAGTAATTTGTTTAGTCATACCAATAGTTTAGATGAGAGTCTTATAGTTAGCAACGAAGTATTAGCTATTATGGTTGACTACAATCATTAGAAATGGAATAAGTGCTATTTTTGCAACTTATGCTTAAAGCTTAGCCGCATGAAAAAGGGCAGCCTAAGCCGCCCCGTTTTGGTGCATAAAATTTAAAATTAGCAACTGTAGTACATGCCAAATTCAATAGGATGCGGCGTCATGCGCATTTTGGTGACTTCTTCCATTTTTAATTCAATGTAAGCGTCAATCCAATCATTTGTAAACACGCCGCCACGGGTTAAGAATTCGCGGTCTTTATCTAAATATTCCAGCGCTTGGTCTAATGAAGAACACACGGTTGGAATTTGCGCATCTTCTTCCGCGGAAAGATGATACAAGTCTTTGGTTGCTGGTTCACCTGGGTGAATTTTGTTTTGTACACCATCTAAACCAGCCATCATCAACGCACTAAATGCCAAGTATGGGTTAGCGATAGGGTCAGGAAAACGCGCCTCAATACGACGGGCTTTTTCACCATGTACAAATGGAATACGGATAGAAGCTGAACGATTTTTAGCTGAATAAGCCAATTTCACTGGTGCTTCAAAGCCTGGAACCAAGCGTTTGTATGAGTTAGTGCCAGGGTTGGTAATGGCGTTCAGTGCGCGAGCGTGTTTGATAATGCCGCCAATGTAGAATAGCGCGAATTCACTCAGGCCTGCATAGCCATTGCCTGCAAATAAGTTTTTACCGTCTTTCCAAATTGATTGATGTACGTGCATGCCGCTACCGTTATCACCAACGATTGGTTTTGGCATAAATGTCGCTGTTTTACCATAAGCATGCGCCGTGTTTAGCACCACGTATTTAAGTAGTTGCGTCCAATCCGCACGTTGCGTTAATGTGCTGAATTTTGTACCAATTTCACATTGGCCAGCCGTTGCCACTTCATGGTGATGCACTTCAACTGGCACGCCCATTTCTTCTAGTGTCATACACATAGCAGAGCGAATGTCTTGCAATGAATCGACAGGAGGCACTGGGAAATAGCCGCCCTTAACCGCTGGGCGATGGCCTGTGTTGCCGCCTTCAAAGGTGTCGCCAGACGCCCAAGCGCCTTCTTCGGAGTTAATTTTAACGCTAGAACCTTGCATGCTGGATGACCATTGCACGCTGTCAAAAATAAAGAACTCTGGTTCTGGGCCAAAATAGGCGGTATCACCCAAACCGCTTGATTTTAAATACGCTTCAGCGCGTTTAGCCAAGCTACGTGGGTCGCGCTCGTAGCCTTTGCCATCAGTTGGGTCAACCACATCGCAGGTTAAAATCAGTGTTGGCTCGTCCATAAATGGGTCGATATTCGCAGTTGTTGGGTCAGGCATCAATTGCATGTCAGATGCTTGAATGCCTTTCCAGCCGCTAATTGAAGAGCCATCAAACGCGTGGCCTTCAGTAAATTTAGCTTCATTGAAGTGTGAAACAGGCACAGAAACGTGCTGCTCTTTACCACGCGTATCGGTAAAACGAAAATCAACAAACTTGATATCGTTATCTTTTACCATTTTCATTACTTTAGCCACTGACATCAAAATCTCCTAGACGATAATAGACAAATCAATTGAATTAAAATTATTAACACAAAACATTAGCACGGTATTTTAGCAGGAACTGTGCCAGCGAAAAATAGAAAAAATTGGTTTTTAGTCATTCACTTAGCAAAAACACTAAAATTCACATGCTCAAAAAATGTGCATATACCTTAAAAATGCACCATATTAGTGCGCATTGGGATTGTCGTCGTTAAATTAGATTTCGCGCTATAATTTGGTGCTATTCATCCTATGCAGGAGTTTGAAATGGAAACGATGAGCAAAATCCTAGAGCGCGCGAAAAATCGCGCAACTGAATCAAGCTTGCCTTATGCAGGCGCGCTAACGCCGCAAGAGGCACATGAAATATTGCAAAAAACGCCACATGCTAAATTGGTGGATGTACGCAGTGTGGCGGAGCTGGATTTAGTAGGTAAAATCTCAGGCGCAACTCATATTGAGTGGGCGTTTTATCCAGGCATGGTCGCAAACCCAGATTTTGCAACGCATTTAGAGATGCAGGTGGATAAAGAGACGCTGGTTATTTTTATGTGCCGTACAGGCGGTCGTTCGCATAACGCTGCCGCAACAGCTGCAAAGTTAGGCTTTACTGAAGCATACAACATGCTGGAGGGCTTTGAAGGTGAGGCAAATGCAGAAAAACAGCGTACATTAATCAATGGTTGGAAGCACGCTGGTTTGCCCTGGAATAATTAAGGCTTAACAAATTGACAGACAAGTACGCCGTTATCGGCAACCCAATCGCGCACAGCAAATCGCCGCAAATTCACGCAGAATTTGCCAAGCAAACTGGTCAAGATATTACTTATGAAGCCAAACAAGCTCCAGTAGATGGCGGTTTTGAAAACTACCTTAGCAATTTAAAAACGCAGGGTTACAAAGGTGTCAATATCACTTTACCATTTAAGTTTCAGGCTTTACTGTTTGTGGCTAAGACCGAAAATGGACTAGTAAAGTCGTTGGCAGATAAAGCGAGAGCTGTTAATACCATTACATTCAAAAATGATGGAAGTGTCACTGGCGACAACACTGACGGAATCGGGCTGGTACACGATATTACGAAAAATTTGAAATTTGATATTACTAATAAAAAAATACTTTTATTAGGTAGTGGCGGAGCAGCTTTTGGAGTTATGCAACTGCTTGCGGGTACTAAACCTAGTTCTATCATCATTTCAAATCGTACGTTTGTTAAAGCTGAAGAAGCGGCAAAAATTCTTTCTGAACTTATTGATACCAGTCAAAGTAAAACGGTATGTATGGCAAAACGATTTGATGAGTTAGGTGATATGAAATTTGACTTGGTTATTAATAGTACTTCCACAGGTTTAAGTGATACTGCTTTACCAATTTCCAACAACATTTTTGCAGAAGGTTGTTTAGCTTACGAGATGATGTACGGCCGTGAAACGCCCTTTATGGCGCAGGCTAGAGCGGCTGGCGCACAAGTGGCTGATGGCTTGGGAATGCTAGTAGAACAAGCTGCAGAAGCTTTCTATATTTGGCGTGGCGTGCGACCACAAACCGCACCAGTAATTGCAATGTTGAGACACGCTAATTGATTCGGTGGTTGTTTTACAAATCACCCAATACCTCATTAAGCGTGGGCGGGCTTTTTAAGCGTTTTTTTGTGCTTTTTGTGCTGCTATATCAACTTTGGGTTTTTTTGCACATTTGCTGGTGGATTAAATTTAACCCTAGCTCTACCGCCTTTATGCAAGCGCGTTTGGAGGTGATGCAAGAAAAAAATCCAGATGCCCAGTTAAAACACAAATGGGTCGAGTACAGCAAAATTTCTAATCACCTGAAGCGTGCAGTGGTGGCCAGTGAAGATTCAAAATTCAAACATCACGAAGGCTTTGATTGGGAAGGTATCGAAAAAGCCTACGAAAAAAATCTGAAAAAAGGTAAATTGGTGGCGGGTGGCTCTACCATTAGCCAGCAACTTGCCAAAAATTTATTTTTATCGTCCAGCCGAACGCCTTGGCGCAAAGGTGAAGAAGTCATCATCACATTTATGTTAGAAAAAATAATGACCAAACGTCGCATTTTAGAGATTTATTTAAACGTGATTGAGTGGGGAAACGGTGTGTTTGGTGCAGAAGCCGCCGCGCGACATTATTATAAAACCAGCGCCTCTGGTTTGGGAAAAACGCAATCGGCAAAACTTGCTGCAATGATACCGCAACCACGCTTTTACGATGACCATCGAAGTACGCGTTACCTTAACCGCAGAACGGCGACAATACAAGCTAGGATGCGTTTTGCAGAGCTTCCATAGGCATGAACAGCCCAATATCCATGCGACCTGCAAAGTGACTGTTTAAATATCGTTTTTATACTATCAAATTAGGGGAAATTAAATGGATTGGCAAATCATCGTTGCAATTTTATTGGTCACCATTGGCATTGCTGGCACGGTCTTGCCTATGTTGCCCGGTGTACCGCTGGTGTTTGCAGGCTTACTGCTCGCCATGCTTGGCATGGAGGATTTGACCAAGTCAGCATTTTAACGATGGTCATTATTGGCGTTATCGCCGCCATGGCTTGGGTGGTAGACTTTTTCGCCTCAGTCGTCACTGCTAAAAAAGTGGGCGCCAGCAAATACGCGCTGTGGGGCGCAGCTATTGGCGCCGTTCTTGGAATTACAGGCGGCATTGTTGGCTTGATAATTGGTCCTGCCATAGGCGCTATTATTGGCGAGCTGATTACACATAAAAACACTTCAAAAGAATCTACCACTAAAGCCACCGCTGTTGGCATTGCGGCTGGCTTGGGTTTTGTATTGGCGCTGGCAATAAAAATTGTGTTGGTGCTGACTATGCTAGCGGTGTTTGCTTATGCTTATTATAGATAAGCAATGCTGTTTAAAATAATGCCCTGAAAGCCAATATCCATGAGGCCTCCATGGCATCTAATTTTAAGTTTACCGTGTAAGTTTAGCGACGATTTTTCGCACGATGGGCGCTATTAGCAAGATGCTTGGGAAGGCAATCGGCCAAGCGATAACAAAAGCATGTAGCCACTGACCAACAAAATTTTGCGTAAAGCCTAAATGTATGGCGGTGAGTATGCCTGACATCAGCAATGCCATGAGTAGCGACATAAAAAAAGCGAATAATAAATCTGAATGTTTGGTGTTGATTTTCATATTTAGACTATAAAATTGCTTTCAAATATTGCCCTGTATAACTTTTTGCATTGTCCGCCACTGTTTCTGGCGTACCTTCAGCAATCACCATGCCGCCGCCATCGCCGCCTTCTGGCCCCATGTCGATAATCCAATCGGCGGTTTTAATCACGTCCAGATTATGTTCGATAATCATCACCGTGTTGCCCGCATCTCTTAAGCGGTGAATCACGTCCAATAAAAGTTGAATATCGGCAAAATGCAAGCCAGTCGTCGGTTCGTCGAGAATATACAGCGTGCGGCCAGTATCGCGTTTGCTTAATTCGAGAGAAAGCTTCACGCGTTGCGCTTCGCCGCCGCTTAATGTGGTCGCGCTTTGACCAAGCGTAATATAGCCCAAACCTACATCTAGCAAGGTTTTCAGTTTGCGTGAAATTACTGGCTGCGCGCTAAAAAATTCGTGCGCTTGTTCTACCGTCATCTCCAAAACTTCGCGAATATTTTTGCCTTTGAAGCTAATCTCAAGTGTTTCTCGGTTATAGCGCTGGCCTTTGCACACGTCGCATGGCACGTAAACGTCGGGTAAAAAGTGCATTTCGACGCGAATCACCCCGTCGCCTTGGCAAGCTTCGCAGCGCCCACCTTTGACGTTGAATGAATATCTACCTGGTCCGTAGCCACGTGCGCGGCTCTCAGGCACTGCGGCGAATAAATCGCGTATCGGCGTGAATAAACCTGTGTAAGTCGCGGGGTTGCTGCGTGGCGTGCGGCCAATCGGACTTTGATCCACATCCACCACTTTGTCGAAAAATTCCAAACCTTCAATGTGCTCAAACGGCGCAGGTTCTGTGTGACTGCCATATAAATGTTGGGCGACAGCGCGGTAAAGCGTGTCGTTAATCAACGTGGATTTGCCGCTACCGGAAACACCAGTGACGCAGGTGAGCAAGCCGATGGGTAGCTCGAGTTTTACATTTTTTAAATTATTACCGCTTGCTCCAAAAAGTGAAAGCCAGCGTTTTGGGTCAGCTTTGGTGCGGGCTTTTTTATATTCAATTTGTTTTTTGCCACTTAAATATTGCCCAGTAAGCGATTTCGGATTGGCTTGAATTTCTGTCGGCGTGCCTTCGGCGACTATCTGACCGCCGTGCTCGCCCGCGCCAGGGCCTATATCCACGACGTAATCTGCGGACAAAATCGCATCGTGATCGTGCTCAACCACAATCACCGTGTTGCCAATATCGCGCAAGCGCTTCAGCGTTTCCAAAAGTCTGTCGTTGTCGCGCTGATGCAAACCAATCGAAGGTTCATCTAACACGTACATCACGCCAGTGAGGCCGCTACCGATTTGCGAAGCTAAGCGAATACGTTGCGCCTCGCCACCAGATAAGGTTTCAGCAGAGCGCGAAAGCGATAAATACTCCAGCCCGACGTTGGTTAAAAACTTCAGGCGGTTTTGAATTTCCATGACTATTTTATCGGCGATAGTAAGCTTGGCACCTTGCAATTTAAGTGTTTCAAAGAAAGTGAGCGCTTGCTTTAGCGGCACCTCACATACTTCATGAATATTTTTATTACCCACTTTTACATGACGCGCTTCGATTCTTAAACGTGTGCCTGCGCAATCTGGGCAAGCTTGATTATTCAGGTATTTGGCCAGCTCTTCACGCACTGCGGAGGAGTCGCTCTCACGATAACGGCGTTGCAAATTATTTAAAATGCCTTCAAATGTGTGTGTTTTGCCAAAAAACGTGCCGCGCTCGTTTAGGTATTTAAAGGCAATTTGTTCACGCCCAGAACCATTTAGCAGCACATCTTGAATATGCAGTGGTAAATCCTCAAAAGCCACCTCTAAGTCAAAATTATAATGCGCAGCCAAACTTGCCAGCATTTGAAAATAAAACTGGTTACGTTTATCCCAGCCTTTAATAGCACCGCTTGCTAGCGATAATGTGGGGAAAGCGACCACGCGTTTGGGGTCAAAAAAGCTGATATTGCCTAAGCCATCGCACTTTGGGCAGGCACCCATCGGGTTATTAAAACTAAATAGGCGCGGCTCTAATTCTGCAAGTGAGTAATCACACACAGGGCAAGAAAACTTAGCAGAAAATAAATGCGCTTTTTCGCTATCCATTTCAAAAACAATTACCTTGCCATCGGCCAAGCGCAGCGCGGTTTCCAGGGACTCCGCAATGCGTTGCTTCATATCCGCTTTTACTTTAATACGGTCAACCACCACATCGACATTATGCTTGGTGGTTTTGGTCAGTTGCGGTAGTGCATCCATTTCGTAAATTTTGCCGTCAATACGCAGCCGTACAAAACCTTGCGCTTTTAGCGCGTCAACTAAATCTAGTTGCTCACCTTTACGGTTTGCTACCACGGGTGCGAGTATCATCAGCTTGGTGTCTTCGGCTAAATGCAACACGCTATCGACCATTTGCGAAACTGTTTGTGCTTCCAGCTTGATATTGTGTTCTGGACATTCTGGGTCGCCCGCACGCGCGTAAAGTAAACGCAAATAATCGTGAATCTCCGTGACTGTGCCAACGGTACTGCGCGGGTTGTGGCTAGTAGCTTTCTGTTCAATCGAAATGGCGGGTGACAAGCCTTCAATCAAGTCCACATCGGGCTTATCCATGCGCGCCAAAAACTGCCGCGCATAAGCGGAAAGGCTTTCCACATAGCGCCGTTGACCTTCTGCGTACAGCGTATCAAATGCTAGCGAAGACTTGCCAGAACCCGAAAGCCCAGTAATGACAATGAGTTTGTTGCGCGGCAAATCTAGCGATATGTTTTTGAGGTTGTGGGTGCGTGCACCACGTATTTTAATAAATTCCATCATGCTTTTTACGAAAATTAAGGCAACCTGTTAATATACGCAATTATTTGTAATTCTTCTAACCATTTAAGTAATAACCTTAAGCATTCATGCAAATTTCCGAAAAAATGACGCGTACAGAAACGCGGGCAACTGTTAGTCTTGCCTCAATTTATGGCTTGCGCATGTTAGGCATGTTTTTGCTGCTACCCATTTTTGCTATTTATGCAGAAAAATTAGAAGGTGGACAAAACCACACATTGATTGGTGTGGCGCTAGGCGCCTATGGTTTAATGCAAGTGTTGTTGCAATTGCCATTTGGCATGGCTTCTGATAAATATGGCCGCAAAAAATTAATATACATAGGACTGATATTGTTTGCCATTGGCAGTGTAGTGTCGGCAGTTTCAACCGATATTTACATGATGATTTTGGGCCGCTCCATTCAAGGTGCAGGCGCTATTTCTGCCGTAGTGACCGCGTTAGTAGCAGATTCTACGCGTGAAGAGCACCGTACAAAAGCCATGGCTATGATAGGCGCGACCATTGGTTTAACATTTGCAGTTTCACTGGTTGCTGCACCTTTATTAAATGAGTTAATTGGAGTACCAGGTATTTTCTGGTTGACTGGTGTACTGTCAATTTTGGCGATTGCTGTCGTGAAGTATGCGGTGCCAAATCCGACGCATAGTCAATTCCACTCAGATGCACAAACAGTGCCAAATAAAATAAAAGATGTACTTAAAGATAAGCAGTTGTTGCGCTTAAATTTTGGTACCTTTTGTTTGCATGGTGCGCAAATGGCCATGTTTATTGTGGTGCCGTTTGCCTTAAAGGAAACCAGTGGTATGAGCGAAAATCAACACTGGCAAATTTATCTGCCAGTGCTAATTGCCTCGTTTTTCTTGATGGTGCCAGCGATTATTTATGCTGAGAAACGCGCCAAACTTAAGCCTGTGTTTATTGGCGCTGTCGCCTTGATGTTAGCTGCGCAAATTGCCTTTGCGCTCAATATTCATGTGTTTTGGGGTATTGTGACATCACTCTTTGTCTATTTTGTGGCGTTTAATATTTTAGAGGCTTCATTGCCATCGCTTATTTCAAAAATGGCGCCAGCTGCCAGCAAAGGCACTGCGATGGGCGTGCATAATACGGCGCAGTCATTTGGTATGTTTTTGGGCGCGGTAATGGGCGGCTATTTATCGCACAAAATTGGCTACTCTGCTGTATTTGTGTTTTGTGCTGTATTGATGGGGGTATGGTTGTTGTTGGCGTTTGGTATGCAAACACCGCCTAGTGTTAAAACCAAAATGTATCATGTTGGTGATTTAACACCCGTGCAGCTTCAACAACTAGAGCAATCAGTTAAAATTTTGGCGGGCGTGGTAGATGCCACATTAATTGCCCAAGAGCATAATTTAATTGTTAAAATAAACAATCAGCAAACAAAAATAGCCCAAGTAGAAACAGAACAGGCAATTATTAAACTAATCGGGAGTGCGTAAATGGCATCAGTCAATAAAGTAATTTTAGTAGGCAATTTGGGGCGCGATCCTGAGGTTAGATATATGCCTAATGGCGAAGCGGTGTGCAACTTTAGCATTGCAACAACAGAGAACTGGAAAGATAAATCGGGCGTAAAACAAGAAAAAACTGAGTGGCACAACATTGTGATGTATCGTCGCTTGGCAGAGATTGCGGGTGAGTACCTTAAGAAAGGTCGCCCAGTTTACGTAGAAGGCCGTTTGCAAACACGTAAGTGGGAGAAAGACGGCGTCACGCGCTACACCACAGAAATTATCGGCGACCAAATGCAGATGCTCGGCAGTAAAGATGGTAGCGGTGGTTCTGGCGCAAGTTACGATGGTGGCATGGATCAAGGCAGCCCACCAGATGATATGAATCAAGCACCAGCGCGACAAGCGGCGCCACAACAAAATCAACAAGCTCCAGCAAAATCGGGCGGCAATTTTGATGACTTTGAAGACGACATACCGTTTTAGCATTTAGCAAATAAAAAAGCCCGCAATTGCGGGCTTTTTGACATCATAAATTACTGTAAAACAGCACTACCATAGACACTGCCATTTAAAGCTGGTGCGACAATGCCGTATTGCAAACTTACTTGTTGTGCATTAGTTCCTGTTAGTGCGCCTTGAATAAGATTGCCACCTGCTAATGCGCCCGTACAACCGTTAGCGCCACCAGAACTACAAGGATTACCTCTACCTGAGTGACTTACAGTGCCAGTACTAGTGAATACGCCAGCTGAAGCAAGATAGCCGCCACCCGATAAATTGAATGTTCCATTAGATGTTGTGGGAACATCGATATTGTAATTTATTTGATAGGTGCCAAAATTAATCATTAAGGTACCATTTGTTGAATTTGCAGAACTCAATGTAGTGACATTGTTGCCGTTTACTAGAATCGGTGTGGTCGATGAACCAACTTGCACACCATTTGATGCGCCAACAGTGTAAGTGCCAGTGAACCCAGCAGATGCATTCGCCGTTATTACTGGCGGAGCTGTGGCACTGGGAGGGATGCCTGTATTTATTGTCGCTACAAATAGTGATGTAACGTTTATATTCTCACCAGCGGCGAACACAGGTTTACTAGATGCTGGAGGCGCTGCAGCTGCTTTTGCTTTTTTGTTACTGGGTTTTGGCGCAGCGCCAACACCTGCAACCTCAATCGATTGTCCTGACAACGCATTTAAGCATCCGCCTATATTACACACATCTACACTACCATGGTTGGTAGTCATGAGTAGTTGATTGTTATTGAAATTAACGGTGAATTCTGTGCCACGAATACCTATAGTGGCCACGGCGGTTTTAAGTTGATAACGATCACGATTCTTGTGGCCGATTAATCCGCTGATGGTGCGCAGACCACCTTTAATCAGCTCAGTAAAGCCGTATTCTGTGCCGTCTTCTTTACCTGAAAACTCATATTTGTTAATTCTGTAGACGGTATTGGGCTGCAGTGACACTTTGCCGCCATCAATTAAGGCAAGTTGCAGGCGGCCATCTTTTGTTTCAATCGTATCGCCTGCGTTAAGCGCATCATTTTTAGCTGCTTGTTTCACAGTTTTATCAGCTCGAACAATGCTGACATCGCCAGTTATAAAAGTGACTGTGCCTGCTTGCCCTGCAAACGCAAATTGCGAAATTATTAATGCAATGGCAAACATGCCTGTTTTTATAAAAAAGTCTTTCATCATGGTTTTACCTTCCATATAAATCCGCAGCCAGTAATAAAAATCTAGTCGATTGTTATTTAATAGCAATCAATTAAACATTTAGTTGACATCAGTTATAATCTAATTTTGTTCAATTAAAGATATAACAAGCTAAAACCATGCCAATTTATGATTTCCAATGTACAAGCTGTGGTCACAAAGATGAATTGATGCGTAAAATCAGCGAATCAAGTACTATGATTTGTCCAAATTGCGGCAAAGAAACGTTTTCTAAAATGCTTTCTGCGCCGAGCTTTCA
Source organism: Methylotenera sp. (assembly GCA_031381645.1). Taxonomy (GTDB): domain Bacteria; phylum Pseudomonadota; class Gammaproteobacteria; order Burkholderiales; family Methylophilaceae; genus Methylotenera_A. The sequence continues at coordinate 26,188 of JANMYB010000009.1, read as the reverse complement.
GTTGAGTGGAACTGGCTGGTACGCCTCTGATTTTAAAGATAAAAAAACTAATAAACCTACTATAGAGAGCGATAAATCGGATGCGAAGCCAGTGGAAGTTGAAACAAAGGCTGCGGCTTGCAATCCAGGTTGCGCTTGCCACTAGGCTTAGATATATAACGCATTGAATTAACATGAAAAAATACTTTATTACTGGCCTGCTAGCACTCGTCCCATTATTTATCACAATTTGGGTGATTAGTACCCTCATTAACACCATGGATCAAAGCCTGACGTTGCTTCCAGAGGCGTGGCAGCCCAAACAATTGTTTGGGTTTAATGTGCCAGGACTTGGTGTTTTGCTCACTTTGGGTATCATTTTTGTCACAGGCTTGGTGGCTACTAACATTTTTGGTCAGCAGTTGATTGTGTGGTGGGAGTCGCTACTTTCGCGCGTGCCATTCGTAAAGTCTATCTATTCCAGTGTCAAGCAAGTGTCAGATACGCTGTTTTCAAATTCGGGCAATGCCTTCCGTAAGGCAGTGTTGGTGCAGTATCCACGCGCTGGTAGCTGGACGATTGCCTTCATTACAGGTGCGCCAGGTGGTGACGTGGTGAACCATTTAACGGGCGATTACATAAGCGTTTACGTGCCCACCACGCCTAATCCGACCTCTGGCTTCTTTTTGATGATGCCCAAGGCTGATGTGATAGAGCTGGAAATGAGTGTGGACGAGGCGTTGAAGTATATTATCAGCATGGGCACAGTAGCGCCAAAAGACACTCTTACCAAACAGCTGAGATTTCAGCAAACAAGACTATGATTTCAACAAACATGACTATAGAACATTTTAAATTATGATGCGTACACACTACTGCGGCCATTTAAACCGCTCCCACATTGGCCAAACCGTTACTTTATGCGGATGGGCACATCGCCGCCGCGATCATGGTGGCGTGATTTTTATTGATTTGCGCGATAGAGAGGGCATGGCGCAGATCGTCATTGACCCAGATACGCCAGTAGCTTTTAAACATGCGGAGTCTGTGCGTAGTGAATACGTGCTAAAAGTCACTTGCAAAGTGCGCGCGCGGCCTGAAGGCACGGTCAATAGCAATCTACCGACTGGCGAAGTGGAAATGTTGGCGTCAGAAATCGAAATTTTAAATCCATCTTTAACGCCGCCATTCATGTTAGATGACGAAAATTTGACTGAAACGGTGAGATTGCAACATCGCTACATCGATTTGCGTCGTCCTGCGATGCAGAAAAACATGATGCTACGCTACCGCGTTGCCAAGACTTTGCGCGATTATTTAGACGTGAATGGCTTTATCGAAGTGGAAACACCGATGCTCACGCGCTCAACGCCAGAAGGCGCGCGCGATTACTTGGTACCAAGTCGCGTGCATGCGGGCCAGTTTTTTGCCTTGCCGCAATCCCCACAGTTATTTAAGCAGCTATTAATGGTCAGTGGTTTTGATCGTTATTTTCAAATCACCAAATGCTTCCGCGATGAAGATTTGCGCGCAGACCGTCAGCCAGAATTTACCCAAGTAGACATTGAGACTTCATTCATGTCAGAGAATGAAATCATGGACATTGTCGAAGAGATGATTCGCCAGATGCTCAAATCAGTCCAAAACGTCGATTTGCCAGCAGCTTTTCCACGCATGAGTTTTCACGAGGCAATGAACAAATACGGCTCAGACAAGCCAGATATGCGTGTCACGCTAGAAATTACCGAACTAAGCGACGTGATGAAAGATGTCGATTTTAAAGTGTTTAGCGGTGCAGCCAATATGGCAGGTGGTCGTGTTGCCGCCTTGCGTGTGCCAAATGGCGCGGCTATTTCGCGTAGTGAGATTGATGCTTACACTGAGTTCGTTAAAATCTATGGTGCCAAGGGTTTGGCGTATATCAAAATCAACGATATTACAAAACTCAACGAAGAAGGCTTGCAAAGCCCGATTGTGAAGAATATTCATGTCACAGCGCTACAAGCGATTATCGACCGTACTGGTGCACAAAATGGCGATATCGTGTTCTTTGGCGCAGATAAACTGAAAGTGGTCAACGAAGCGTTAGGTGCGCTGCGCTTAAAAGTCGGTCACGATAAAGGTCATGTCGATGGTCGCGCTTGGGCGCCGCTGTGGGTGGTTTATTCCCCCATGTTCTAAAATGACGAACAACACGACCGCTGGGCAGCATTGCATCACCCATTCACCGCACCAAAAGATGGTCACGAAGAAATGTTGGTTTCCAACCCAGGCGCATGCTTATCGAAAGCTTACGACATGGTGCTAAACGGTTGGGAAGTTGGTGGTGGTTCAGTGCGTATCCACAAACAAGATGTGCAATCTAAAGTATTCGATGCACTTAAAATTAGCAAAGAAGAAGCGCAAGAAAAATTCGGCTTCTTGCTCGACGCCTTGCAATACGGCGCCCCTCCGCATGGCGGTTTAGCGTTTGGTTTAGATCGTTTAGTCACCTTGATGGCGGGTGCTGAGTCTATCCGTGACGTGATTGCCTTCCCTAAAACCCAGCGCGCGCAGTGCTTAATGACCAATGCGCCAAATGAAGTGGATGAGAAACAACTTCGCGAACTGCACATACGCGTCAGAACTCCGAATCCAGTGGCTTAAAATGAAAAAACTTCCTTCATTTGATGATTTAATGCTTCCTTTGATTGATGCATTAAATACGCTTGGTGGTTCAGGTTCTATTGAAGAAATCTATACTAAAGTAGTTGAGCAAACAGGCTTTACAGATGATGTGTTGGCGCAATTGCATGATGCAGAAAAAAGCAGCTTAACTGAAGTAGGTTATAGACTTGCTTGGGCAAGAACTTACTTAAAGAAATATGGTTTTTTGGAAAACTCTAGTAGAGGAATATGGGCGCTAACCGACAAAGCTAGGGCATCTAAAGCATTTAATCAAAAAGATGTAGTAAATTTTGTTCGATCTTTAGATAAACCGCACGCTATCAAAAACTCAGATACACAAGAAAGCTCTGGCTTAGAATTAGCAGAAGAACAAGGATGGAAAGAAAAACTATCTGCTGTACTTACTCAAAAACTTGACCCTTCTGCTTTTGAAAGATTAGTGCAAAGGTTATTAAGAGAGTCAGGTTTTATTCAGGTTGAAGTAACAGGCAGAACAGGTGATGGCGGCATTGATGGTAAAGGCATTGCAAAAATTCATGGCTTTATGAGTTTTCATGTTTTATTCCAGTGTAAGCGCTATAAAGGCTCAGTTGGCTCTGCTGAAATAAGAGATTTTCGAGGTGCAATGGTTGGTAGAGCTGATAAAGGACTATTTATAACTACTGGTACATTTACTCCAGCAGCTGTAAAAGAAGCAACGAGAGATGGCGCGCCTCCCATTGATTTAGTAGATGGGGATGAGTTAGCTGAAAAACTCAAAGAGTTCGAATTAGGTTTGAAGCGGGAGCTGGTTGAAAAAGTAGTTGTCGATGAAAAGTGGTTTGAAGGAATTTAAAACTTCTCTCGCCTGCTCAATTAACTAGTTTGAGCCAACTCATCTCTACATTCCGCAAACGCTTTAATCGCAGCATCTAAATCTTCAGTAGTATGTGCGGCAGAAATTTGTGTGCGTATTCTGGCTTTGCCTTTTGCAACAACGGGGAAGAAAAAACCGATGGCGTACACGCCTTTCTCAAGCAGGCGTTTACTCATGTTTTGCGCTAACACAGCATCGCCCAACATGATGGGAATAATCGGGTGGTCACCGTCTTTTAAGTCAAAACCTGCGGCTTGCATGCCTTTTCTAAAGTAGCGCGTATTGCTTTCTAGTTTATCTCTTAACGTTGTCGATTTTGAAAGCATGCTCAATACACTCAGCGTGGCCGCACAAATGGTGGGGGCGAGTGAATTAGAAAATAAATAAGGCCTAGAACGTTGGCGCAGTAAATCAATAATCTCTTTGCGTCCAGATGTGCTACCGCCAGACGCGCCACCTAGCGCCTTGCCAAAGGTGGTGGTGATAATATCGACGCGATCCATCACGCCACAATATTCGTGCACGCCTCGCCCTGTCTTGCCCATAAAACCTGTCGCATGCGAGTCATCGTGATGCACCATGGCATCAAACTCATCGGCCAAATCACAAATTTCATCTAACTTAGCAATGGTACCATCCATCGAAAATACGCCGTCTGTGGTAATCAGTATGCGGCGCGCATTGTTTTGTTTTGCCTCGGCCAATTTTTCTCTAAGATCTTGCATATCATTATTTTTGTAGCGATATCGCGCGGCTTTGCAAAGGCGCACGCCATCAATAATCGAGGCATGATTTAACTCATCCGAGATGACTGCATCTTGCTCGCCTAAAATGGTTTCAAATAAGCCTGCGTTGGCGTCGAAGCAAGATGAATACAAAATAGTATCTTCCATGCCCAAAAAATCGCTCATGGCTTGCTCTAATTGCTTGTGGATGGATTGCGTGCCGCAAATAAAGCGCACAGAAGCGAGACCAAAGCCCCATTGGTCTAGCCCCGCTTTGGCGGCATTAATCAATTCGGGCTGATTCGCCAAACCAAGATAATTATTAGCGCACATATTAATCACTTCGCGGCCATCTGCCAGCGTAATACGGTTTTTTTGGTCAGAAGCAATAATCCGTTCAGTTTTATAAAGCCCTTGCGTTTCAATATCTTTTAAATCATCTGAGAAGCTTTGTTTTGCCGCTTTAAAACTCATACTTTACTTTCCCAATTGAGTATCACTTTGCCAGAGTTGCCAGAGCGCATGATTTCAAAGCCTTCTTGAAAGTCGGTATAGTGAAAACGATGCGTGATAATTTTCTCCAAAGGCAAACCGCTTTGCACCATCATGCTACATTTATACCAAGTTTCAAAGATTTCGCGGCCATAAATGCCTTTAATGGTAAGGCCTTTAAACACCACCATGTCCCAATCAATGCCAGCGCCTGATGGCATAATCGCTAACATGGCAATGTTGCCTCCGTTAATCATTTTGCTGAGCATATCTCCAAACGCTTTGGGCGAGCCAGACATTTCCAGCCCCACATCAAAGCCTTCAAAGATACCTAAAGAATCCATCAGTTCTTTGGTGATACTTTCTTTAGATACGTTGATTGTAACGATACGCGGCAAAATGCTTTTAATTAAGTCAAGGCGATACTGATTCATATCAGTAATTACAATGTTTCTAGCGCCTGCATGGTCGGCCACCAGAGCGGCCATGCTGCCGATTGGCCCCGCTCCAGTAATCAGCACATCCTCGCCTACCATGTTGAACGATAAAGCAGTGTGTGTTGCGTTGCCGTAGGCATCAAAATAGGATAGCAAATCTGTATCAATTGGGCGGCTAGGTTTAAACACATTTTTCGCGGGAATCACTAAATATTCAGCAAACGCGCCGTGGCGATTAACGCCCACGCCTATTGTATTAGGGCATAAATGTGTGCGGCCGCCCAAGCAATTGCGGCAACGTCCGCAAGTTAAATGACCTTCGCCAGAAACAACATCACCTATTTTAAACTCAGTCACATTAGAGCCAAACCCAGCAATCTCGCCTACGTACTCATGTCCAGTAATCATGGGTACGGGGATGGTTTTTTGCGCCCATTCATCCCAGTTGTAAATGTGAATATCGGTGCCGCATATAGCAGTTTTTTTAATTTTAATGAGCACATCATTGTTGCCAACTGTGGGTTCGGGCATGTCTTCTAGCCACAAACCTTCTTTGGCGTATTTTTTAACTAAAGCTTTCATCATTTCACCTCAAAATATAAGATATTTTTTAAGTTGTTGAAGCTAGTATCGCACAAGGTGGGCGCTTATTCAAACTGTCAACATTGCATGGAATCGGGTATTATTATTTATGGAGATATTTAAACTTTAAAAGTATGCCACTCACCGAAATCAATCACGTTAATTTTCGCACCGACCGCGAAACTATGCACAAGCTGCGCGATTTTTATTGCGATATTTTAGGCTTAACGGTAGGTAAGCGCGTTGCCAGCACCACTTATGGCTATTGGTTGTATATAGGCAATAATGATGTGGTACATTTGGCGCATTATAAAACACCTGAACCGCCACAACTTAATGTGCATGGCACTTACGACCATGTATCCTTTACTTGTACCGACATGCCAAGGATGGAAGCGCATTTAACCAAAAATAATGTGGCTTATACGACGCGTATTTTGGCGAATGGTGTGCGCCAAATCAATCTAAAAGATCCGGCGGGTAACGTCGTAGAGCTTAATTTTGAGGAGTTTTGGAACCCCGATTACGTGATGCGGCCATCAGGCGATCCGAATCAATGAAAAGTAATGTGACACTGGTCACATACATGTTGTTGAATTAAGCTAAAATTGCGTCATGTAGTCCAAAATTTAACAAGTGCGTTAATGTGGTACGCAACTAAATATTGCAAAAATGGAGATGTATTAACATGAATAAGTTATTTTTTAATGCCCTGGGAAGCGCTATTATATTAGCTTGCAGCGCTTCTGCTTTTGCGGAATCAGATCCAAAATTATGGCCTGTGATGAAAGAGGCATTTTTTGAAAAACGCCCCATGACAGAAGTCGATTTTATGAAAATTGAGGCGCCGCGCCGCGCCGAGAGTGGCGCGCAAGTGCCTGTAACTTATACCATCGACCAAAAAGCGGCGAATGGCATAAAAATCGTCAAACTGTATTCATTTGTGGATGCAAACCCAATTCCGCTGACAGCAACTTATCACTTAACTGATGCGCTGGGCGATTTTAATTTATCTACACGAATTCGCTTTGAAATGGATGCCTTTGTGCGCTTGGTGGGCGAAACGGCGGATGGTAAGCTCTACTTAGCCTCACGCGAAATCCGCGCTGCGGGTGGCTGCGGTGGCACGGTAGATGCGGATGAAGCGGTAATTCGTGCATCCGCTGGCAAAATTAAATTTAAAGTGGATGACCCAGTAAAAATTGGCGGCGCGACTTCTACCACTTTTAACATTAAACACCCGATGCGTACTGGCTTACAGCGTGAACTAGTATCGCAAGGCTTTATCCCAGCGTTTTATATCAACAAAACCACGTTTAATTTCAATGGCAAAAACGTGCTAACAGTGGATGTAGGCGTGGGTACAGCGGAAGACCCGTATTTTAAATTTAATTTTGTGCCAACTGCGCCAGGCAAATTAGAAGTGTTGGCAACAGATAACGAAGGCAAAAACTTCACGCAAGCAGTTGAAGTGAAAAGCTAAATTTTTATTTTTTTAAAAGGCCTCCACGGAGGTCTTTTTTATTGGATTTTTTAGCTGGAGTGCTAGAATAAGCTAATAATTTGGGAGATTAAAAAATGAAAAGCTATCGTAAAGAACTTTGGTTTAATCCGCCCACTCGCGTGGCGTTCATTCGCATTACCGACCAAGTGCAGGAGTGTCTGCGCGAAAGCGGTGTGCGTGAAGGTTTTGTGTTGGTAAACGCTATGCATATTACCGCCAGCGTTTTTATAAATGATGATGAGCGCGGCTTGCATCACGATTATACGCAATGGCTAGAGCGCCTTGCCCCGCACGAGCCAGTGAGCGGCTATCGCCATAATGACACGGGTGAAGATAACGCCGATGCGCACATGAAACGCCAAGTAATGGGGCGCGAAGTGGTGGTAGCGATTACTGATGGTCAACTGGATTTTGGGCCGTGGGAACAAATTTTTTACGGTGAATTTGATGGAAGACGCAAAAAACGTGTGCTGGTAAAAATTATTGGTGAGTAGATAAATATAAAATAGATGCTCTGATATTCAATATTCATAAGGCTTCCAGAGTATTTATTTTAAAAATTAACTGCCCTTAATATAGCTTTCTAATTCTTTAATCATGCGTTGCTGATCAGCAATTGTTTCTTTCACTAAATCGCCCAGTGAGAGCATGCCTAATACCTTTTCGCCATCCACAACAGGTAAGTGACGGAAATGTTTTTCGCTCATTATGTGCATGGCAGAATCTACTAAATCGCTGGGTTTGCCAGTAATCACATTCGCAGTCATCACTTCGGCTATCGCGGTAGATTTGGATGAACGTCCCTGTAGCACTACCTCACGCGCGTAATCACGCTCTGAAAAAATCCCCACCAATTTATCATTTTGTATGACAGCAAGCGCGCCGATTTTATATTCCGCTAAAATCACCAAAGCGTCAAATACTGGGCGGCTTGGTGCTATGGAAATAATCTCTTTATGTTTTTTTTCGTTTAAAATTTGTTGTAGTGTTTTCATGAGTTTCTCCTCCCACATAGCCTAACTAAAAATATACACCTTATAATGGCAATAGCAAAACTCAATAGATAAAAAATGAAAAATAATACCGTTGTTAAAGCGTTCGTTGCGCTATTTGGTTTAACGCTCATTTGGGGCTATAACTGGGTGGTGATGAAAACCGCTGTGCAATACGCCAGTCCGTTTCAATTTGCGGCACTACGAACGTTTTTGGGTGCACTCATGCTGTTTGCGGTACTATTTTTTACCAAAAGGCCACTTGCTTTAAAAGAATTTCCCACCATGTTGGCGCTGGGTTTACTTCAAACTTGTGGTTTTACGGGCTTGCTGATTTGGGCGTTGGTAGAAGGTGGCGCGGGCAAAACTGCAGTGCTTTCGTACACAATGCCGTTTTGGGTGATGCTATTTGCCTGGCCAATATTGGGCGAAAAAGTGCAAGGCTGGCAATGGCTGGCAGTGGTATTTGCCTTGTTTGGCATTGTGCTGATTTTCGATCCACTACACATTAAGGGTGATGGTTTCAGCATGTTTTTGGCGTTGTGTTCGGGTATTTCATGGGCAATTTCGGCGATAGTTTCTAAAAAGCTCCACAAACGCGCGCCACATTTAGATTTGCTCAACATTACGGCTTGGCCAACTTTGCTGGGATCGCTGCCCATCATTTTTCTAGCGCTCACTCTGCCCGCACCACCGATTCAATGGACAAATACTTTTTATTTGACGATTATTTATAGCATTTTTTTAAGTGGTAGCCTTGCATGGGTATTGTGGCTATATGCTTTGCAGCGCTTGCCTGCGGGGGTTGCCAGCATGGCCAGTATGCTCGCGCCAGTCATTGGCGTAAGCGCGGCTTGGTGGCAATTGGGTGAGCGCCCAAGCAGTATTGAATTTATGGGTATGCTATCTATTGCAATCGCTTTGGTAATTATTTCGGCTATTGCTATTCTGAAACACCAATCAATTGATCCTGCTCAAGGGCAAGAATAAACGCTTAGACATGGTAAAATTATCTTTTTGAATTAAGGGTTTGTAGCATGGCAGGACACAGTAAATGGGCAAACATTCAACACCGCAAAGGTCGTCAAGACGCTAAACGCGGCAAAATTTTTACCAAAATTATTAAAGAAATCACCGTGGCAGCACGTTTGGGAGGTGGTGATACCAACATGAATCCACGCTTGCGCGCTGCTGTGGCTGAAGCTAAAGAAGAAAACATGCCAGCAGATAACATCACACGCGCCATTAAAAAGGGCACTGGTGAGCTAGAAGGTGTGAACTACGAAGAGATTCGCTACGAAGGTTATGGCATTAACGGTGCTGCGATTATTATCGATTGCCTTACCGACAACAAGCAACGTGCAGTGATGGACGTGCGTCATGCACTCAGCAAATACGGTGGTAATTTGGGCACAGATGGTAGCGTGGTGTTTATGTTTAAGCATTGCGGGAGTTTGGTATATGAACCTGGCACTTCAGAAGAGAAAGTAATGGAAGTCGCGCTGGATGCGGGCGCTGAGGATATTGTGACTGATGAAGATGGCAGTATAGAAGTGATCACGCCGCCCAATGATTTTATGGCGGTGAAAGAAGCCATGGAATCAGCGGGCTTAAAAGCTGTAGTGGCAGAAGTGATTATGAAACCCCTGAATGAGGTGGAGTTTGACGGCGAGGATGCAGTAAAAATGCAGAAAATTTTGGACGCTTTAGACGATTTGGACGACGTCCAAGATGTTTACACCACCGCGATTTTAGAGGACGAGTGAGCGAAATCCGCATTCTTGGTATTGACCCTGGCCTGCGTTTAACAGGTTTTGGTGTCATTGAAAAAGTAGGTGAAAAAATCACTTATATTGCCAGCGGCGTTATTAAAACAGCTTCCGCTAAGAAAAATTCAGTAGAAGGTGAAGACGATAGAGAAGAATTACCTGCACGCCTGAAAGTGATATTGGACGGGCTGTTTGAGGTGATTGATATGTATAAACCCAACCAAGTGGCGGTGGAAAAGGTGTTTGTGAATGTGAATCCGCAGTCGACATTATTGCTTGGCCAAGCGCGTGGTGCAGCAATTAGCGCTGCGGTGATTAGAAACTTAATAGTAGCTGAATACACTGCGCTGCAGGTAAAGCAAGCGGTGGTAGGCAACGGCCATGCACAAAAAGAGCAAGTGCAAGAAATGGTGAAACGATTGTTAAATCTGCCCGCAGCACCGAAAGCAGATTCGGCCGATGCGCTAGCCTGTGCGATATGCCATGCGCATGGTGGACAAGGCTTGGGGAAATTAGCGACTGCGGGTTTCCGTGTTAAGAATGGAAGATTGATATGATTGCACGCCTGAATGGACTATTGATAGAAAAATCACCACCACTTATTGTATTAGACTGCGCTGGTGTAGGCTACGAAGTTGAGGTGCCGATGAGTACGTTTTATAACTTGCCAGAAATAGGCGTTAAGGTAAATTTGCTGACCTACATGGTGGTGCGCGAGGATGCGCAATTGTTGTATGGTTTTGGCACGGAGCAAGAAAAAAGTACATTTAAACAATTGCTTAAAGTCAACGGCATAGGTGCAAAATCTGCGCTTTCCATTTTAAGTGGTGTGAGTATTGAGGAACTTGTGCAAACTGTAACTATGCAAGAAGTTGGCATGCTGACGCGCATACCAGGTATTGGCAAAAAAACTGCTGAGCGTTTGTTGTTGGAGCTGAAAGATAAGTTTGGTGCAGCTGGGATGGCAGCAGATGGAAATCAAGCGAAATCGGCTACGCATGATGTACTAAATGCCTTGATTTCATTGGGTTACAATGACAGAGAAGCTTTGCTGGCGGCGAAACAGTTGCCATTAGATATTAGCGTAGCGGACGGAATTAAGCAGGCACTGAAGTTACTCTCAAAATAATAGGTGGAGGCGGACATGAAAAATATTTATTTGGCTTTATATATACTTTTGTTGTCCGCTTGCGGCCAGCAGTACGCTGAGCCAGAAGTGGCTGCAACATCAGCAGCGCCAGTGTCAATGGGACAAAAGAGCAAGATGGCGGCCGATGCACAGGGCGGCGCTGAGCAAAGTCTTACGGAAATTACTGAACCTGCACGGGATACAAGCCAGGTGAAAAAATACATCGCACTACGTCATAATTTGCAAATTGAAACCCAAGCTGAAAAAATGCAAGCCACTTTTGATGCAGCGGTAAAGCATTGCCAAGCACTTAATTGTGAGCTACTTAGCGCCTACTACAACAAAGAAACGCCCTACAACCCACCATCAGCAAGCCTGAGTGCGCGCGTGCCACCTAGAAATGTGGAGATTTTTTTAGGTGGTCTTGCCAAAAATGGTGAGGTGTTGCAACACGGTCGCGACAGCGAAGATAAAACCAATCAAGTGGTAGATACCGATGCGCGCATTAAAAACTTGACAGAATTACGCGATAGATTGCGCATAATGCTAGTTGATAAAAATGCTAAATTTAAAGACATTATCGATGTGGAACGCGAGCTTGCCAACACGCAAAGCCAGTTAGATAGCATGCTGAGCATGCGGAAAATACTCTCGCAAGAAACTGATTTAGTGGCGGTGAATATTAATTTTAGCGCCACACAGGGTATTACTGAGCAAGGTTTTTTGGGGCCTGTTGCGCGCGCACTTAAAGATGCTGGTCGCGTGATGATGGAGAGTTTTGGTGCAGTGATTACGTTTGTGATGATAGCGATTCCGTGGTTGCTCATTGGCATTCCAATCATTTGGCTGGTTCGCAAATATTGGGCAAAAATTAAAACTAATCTAATCAATAAAAATAACTAAATGAACTGAAGGCTTAGTTTTTTATGACTACTATTAGATATTGTTCGCTGCTAGCATGGCTACTTATTTTCTATTGCCCTTTTGCAACCGCAGAAAACGCTTGGCCGCTTCATTTGGCATCGGAAAACTTGTCTGAAGATGACTATATTGGCGAGGTGCCGCGTGTGCTTACCGTATCAAGACTCTCACAATCAATGGCTGATGCGCCTTCCACAGCCACAATTCTTGACCACGAAACCATTCGCGCTTCTGGCGCCATAGATATACCAGAGCTGTTCCGGCTAGTGCCAGGCATGTATGTGGGAACTAATGCGGGATATGTTTACAACACTAACCACGCAGTAAGTTATCACGGCATGACTTCGGCTTACTCGGGCGCCATGCAGGTGATGATCAATGGCCGCTCAGTCTACAGCCCATTGTTTGGCGGGGTGAATTGGAGCGAGTTGCCCATTGCGATTGCAGATATTGAGCGCATAGAAATTACGCGCGGCCCCAATGCCGCGAGTTACGGTGCAAATTCATTTTTTGGAGCGATTAATATCATCACACAAAATCCTGCCGAGCAGGCTGGAGCAAGTCTGAATGCCACACATGGCAATGGGCGTAACGAGTCTTTCGCGCGCTATGCAGGAAAACTGAATGATTTAGACTATCGAGTAACAGCGGGTTATCGCGAAGATGATGGATTGGATAAACGCAATGATTTTAAGCGCACGCGTTTATTGAATGCGCAAGCCAATTATCAACTGAGTACAAATAATAGCTTAGAGTTTGAGTTTGGACTGGCGGATGGTGCGCGCGGTGAAGGTAATATTAATGAAGACAATATTTTATTTTTGCCACGCACCAAGCAAATTAACAATCATTTTGGCTTAATTCGCTGGCGTCACAACATTTCGGATACCAGCGATTTTTCACTGCAAGCCTATCATAATTATGATCGCTCTGATGATGAGACCACATCTATTAACTTAAGGCCATTATTACCAGCGCCGTTTAGACCATTTTTGGCTTCTGATGCTGCATTTGTTAAGAATGAAGTTATTCAAGAACGTACTGATATTGAAGCGCAACATACATTCTCGATAGGTAATAGCATGCGTACTGTGTGGGGCGGCAGTGTACGACAAGACACCATGTACGCCCCGCATTATCTTGCTACCAAGAAAACAGACCGCTTTAATTTGCAGCGGCTATTTGGCCATGTGGAGTGGCGCCCATTCGAGAAACTTACTTTGAATACTGGCGCCATGTTAGAGCACAATGATTTTACGGGCACAGATATTTCGCCTCGCGCTAGCATTAATTTTAAACTGAATCCAAGCCATACTTTTAGACTTGGCGTTTCATCTGCTTTGCGTACGCCAAATTACCTAGAAGAAAAGTTTCAAGACAGGCTTGTTTTGCCATTAACGCAGCCTAATCCTCTTCCTCTAAATCCTAGCGCGCTAATTGCCCAGTTTAGAGCCAATAAAGGCCATGTTGATCCAGAACAAATCATTTCTCGCGAGCTTGGTTATTTGGGTAAATTTGGAAATTTGCAGCTAGATGTGAGAGCCTTTAGCGATCGCATCAATGATGTGATTCGCTTTGATCAGCGCACCGATTTTACTGCCCCAGTCAACACAATCTTGTTAAACCCGTTATTAGATATTGATGTTAATTCAGCCAATAACAGGGGTAGTGCCGCAGTAGAAGGTCTTGAATGGCAAGCTAACTGGGCGTTTACCAGTAAAACCAAACTCATGTTAAACCATGCCTATATACACATTCGTGAAACCCAAGATGGACTTAAGGTTGAGTATATTGACTCTGCACCACGTAATACAGTAAGTGCCTTAATCACTCACAGGGTTAACCAAAATTGGGATGCCAGTTTTGCATATTACCAAACCAGTGAGGTACATAGTTTAGGGGATGGCAACCGCGTAGATTTGGCAAGAAGAACCGATGCGAGATTGGCGCGTCAATTTAATAGCGGGCGATGGAAAGGCGAAGTTTCTGCGGTGGTGGAGAATTTATTTAACGAGCATTATGAAGATTTTGCCGATTACAACACGCTAAAAAGGCGTGGCCGTATTAATTTAAGATTAGATTTTTAATTGTATTTTTAAGTGATTGTTTGAGTATTAATTTTGATAAGTAATAAAGACATAACGAATGGGTTTGTGCAAGTATTTGCGCGTCTAGCGCTAATGCTTGGTTTATGCTTGCCCTTCTCTGCGCATGCTTATACGGGAGTTACCATTGTATTAAGTGCGCAAACACAGGCAAACCAAGAGTTTATTGATACTTTTAAAGCTGAATTAGCCAATAATAAAAATAACAATCTCAAAGTTAAGGTGATTGCTCTGCAAGAGACAGAGAAGCTGGTTGTTGCAGAGAATAGTGAGTTGGTGATTGCCTTGGGTGTTAAGGCGCTTGAGGCTTCAGCTAAGCTAAAATACACCACACCGGTTTTGGGCGTATTTACGCCTATGCCCACATTTAATAGTTTATTGGTAAAAACTAAGCGTGACCTAGGCAATTTCAGCGCAATTGTATTGGACCAACCTTTTTGGAGGCAAGTTTTTTTAATGAGAAATATACTGCCTGAAGCTAAAAAAATTGGCGTATTGTTAGGACCAACTTCTTCGCAATTTTCTGATGCCATAAAAGAAGAAGGCGAAGAGAGCGGATTTTCTGTAATGGAAGAAAATGTGTTCCGTGAACCTGACTTAATCCCTAAATTAAAAGACTTACTAGAAACATCTGATGTATTGATGGCAGTGCCAGACCCGATGATTTATAACCGTGAAACGGCGCAGCCGATTTTGCTCACTAGTTACCGCCATCAAAAACCAATAATTGGTTACTCTCAATCATATGTGCGTGCTGGGGCGCTGGCAGCAGTGTATAGTAGCAGTAAGCAGTTGGCTAAGCAGGCGGCAGAAATTGCATTAAAATCGCAACAAGCACCAAGTTTACTACCGCCACCGCAAGCGCCAAAATATTTTTCAATATTAGTGAATTATCAAGTGGCTCGCTCGCTTAATATAGTATTAAAAAGTGAAGAAGAAATTTATCAGAAAGTACTAGAAGCCGATAACGCCGAGGCTAAGGAACATGAAGAATTTAGGCATTAAATCCAGAGTTATATTTCTGGGCACTATACCCGCATTGCTATTTGCCATTATTTTAGCTGGCTATGCTATTTCCAATGTGTTTGGCGTATTAAATCAATCTTTATTCGATCGCGGACGTATTATTGCCTCGCAGCTTGCGCCAGCGGCTGAGTATGGCGTGATATCTGGCAATACTGCAATGCTACAAAAAATAGTGCAACAAGTGCTAACTACCGAACAAGAAGTAAGAACGGTGCTGGTGCTGAATAGCAAAGGTCAAGTCCTGGCGTTAAGTGGCCCAGAACTACCTATTAATCTGATTGATAAAATTAAACAACAAAATAATCAAGAGCTTAGATTAGATCGTGGCATTATTTTTACGTCACCTATTTACCGCAGCTTGGTTGAAATTGATGACTTTGGTGGTGCCAGTGAAATTGTAGGAAGTGAAAATAAAATAATGGCGCAGCAAGAAATTGGCCGCGTTTACGTCGAGCTGAGCAAACAAACATTAAAAAGTCTCAAGTTAGATCTAATTTCAAAAATATTCTTAATTGGTTTGTTTGGTCTATTACTAAGTACCTTAATCGCATGGCAGATTGGTCGAAATATTACTAAGCCGATTCAAGAAATCGCACATGCGGTGAATAAGTTGGGAGAAGGGGTTTTCGCGCAAACCATTATCGAAAACTCCAGTGGCGAATTAAAAACCTTACAAAAAGGCTTTAATACGATGTCCAGTAGCTTGAAACAAGCTTACGATTCTATGCAGGATAAAATTAATGATGCTACCATTATGCTGCGTTATCAAGCGCAACATGATGATTTGACAGGATTAATTAATCGTAGGGAGTTTGAAGTCAGGTTAGATCGCAGCTTAAAAAGCGTGCATGAAAACGGCGCGCAGCATGTGTTTTGCTATCTCGATTTGGATCAATTTAAGTTGGTCAACGATACTTGCGGACATGCAGCTGGCGATGAATTACTCCGCCAAATTAGTGTACTGCTAGCTAACAGAATGCGCGACAGAGATACGCTGGCACGTTTGGGCGGTGATGAGTTTGGGTTGTTGCTTGAAAACTGTAGCTTGGTCGATGCTAATCAAATCACTAACGCGCTGCTCAAACTAGTGCGCGACTATCGGTTTATTTTCGAAGATAAAATTTTCAATGTAGGAGTCAGTATTGGTATCGTGGTGATTAATGCAAACTTTGAAAATGTGAGTGAGATTATTCATGCAGCCGATTCTGCGTGTTATTCGGCAAAAGAAGCGGGACGCAATCAAAGCTTTTTATTTAGCGCTGGTGATATTGAAGTGGCGCAACGTAGAAGCGCAGTTGAAGCGGTTTCTGACATTACGGACGAAATTGATGATGAGCAATTTATGTTGTATTGTCAGCCTATCGTAGCGCTTTCATCGCGTGTATCACAGCAACATCATTATGAAGTGTTGATTAGAAAAATTAATTTTGATGGCAAAATCATGTTGCCGACCACATTTATTCCTTCGGCAGAACGCTATCATCTGATGCCTAATATTGATCGATGGGTGATTAAAAATACATTTTCGGCGTATCGCCAACTACTCAACAGTAGCGCTGAAAAATGTGACTATATTTTCTCGATCAATTTATCAGGCACCTCTTTGAGCGACAAAAGTTTACTGGGTTATATCCGAGAGCAGTTTGTGATGTATTCAATTCCGCCACAATCTATCTGTTTCGAAATTACTGAAACCGCGGCGATAGTGAATTTAAAAAATACTATTCAGCTGTTTACTTCACTCAGAAAATTGGGCTGTAGTTTTGCGCTGGATGATTTTGGCAGCGGCATGTCATCATTTATGTACCTTAAAAACTTCGAAGTAGATTATCTGAAAATTGATGGTTCGTTTGTGAAAGACATGCATATCAATAAAATTGATCACGCCATGGTGCGCTCGATTCACAGCGTGGCGGAAGCAATGAATATTCAAACTGTAGCTGAGTTTGTAGAAAATGAAGCCATATTAAAAGAATTGAAAAGTATAGGCGTGCACTTTGGGCAAGGTTTGCATTTAGGGCATCCTTTGCCAATGAAACAATTGATTGAGAACTTCTCAATCTTAAATACAAAATGATGGTTAAATAAAAAATATGATCGAAACTGACCGCCTCATCGCCCCAGCCGCCGAAAGCCCGCAAGAAGAGGCGATAGAGCGCGCGCTACGTCCAAAAGTGCTGGATGAATATGTTGGCCAAGAAAAAGCAAGAGCACAGCTAGAAATCTTTATTAATGCTGCGCGCGGCCGCAGTGAGGCGCTCGATCACGTTTTATTATTTGGCCCACCAGGTTTAGGCAAAACTACCTTGGCGCATATTATCGCCAAAGAAATGGGCGTGAATCTACGTCAAACTTCGGGACCAGTGCTAGAGAGAGCAGGGGATTTGGCGGCATTGCTGACAAATTTAGAGCCGAATGACGTGTTATTTATTGATGAAATTCACCGCCTTTCACCAGTCGTCGAAGAGATTTTATACCCCGCCATGGAAGATTATCGGCTGGATATTATGATAGGCGAAGGACCAGCTGCGCGAAGTGTGCGCTTGGATTTGCCGCCGTTTACCTTGATTGGCGCGACCACCAGAGCGGGTATGTTGACGAACCCACTTAGAGACCGTTTTGGCATCGTTTCGCGTTTGGAGTTTTACACCAACGAAGAGCTTGGCCGTATTGTGCATCGTAGCGCGGGTTTGCTAGAAGTAGAAATTACCGAATCTGGCGCGCAAGAAGTCGCCAAACGTTCGCGCGGCACACCGCGCATTTCTAATCGATTATTGCGCCGTGTACGCGATTTTGCACAAGTAAAAGCCGATGGCATTGTTAGCTCAGAAGTAGCCGATGCCGCTCTTAAAATGCTGGATGTGGACAATTTGGGTTTCGATGTAATGGACAGAAAGCTGTTGCAAGCGGTGCTAGAAAAATTTGGCGGCGGGCCTGTGGGTTTGGATAATTTGGCGGCGGCCATTGGCGAAGAGCGCGATACCATTGAAGACGTGCTCGAGCCGTATTTGATTCAACAAGGTTATTTAATGCGCACTCCGCGCGGGCGCGTAGCAACCAGTTTGGCCTATCAGCATTTTGGTTTGCAAGCGCCAAAAACGTTGGCTGCTGGCGAAGTTTGGCAGCAATAAAAAATTAATTGGTATTATTAAACCCTAAAACATCTTTCCTGAAACCCGCATGGATATTGCCTCTCAGGGCATCTTTTATTAGTTAGTTTTACGTATAAATGATGTTTTATGCTAGAATTCACCGATGCTGAGCAACCACACTTTTAGCTGGCCAACCCGAGTCTATTACGAAGACACCGATGCGGGCGGTGTGGTTTATCATTCGCAGTATCTCAATTTTTTAGAACGCGCGCGCACCGAGTGGCTACGCCATTTGGGCTTTGAGCATAATAATTTACGCGATGAGTTTGAGCTGGTTTTTGTAGTGCACAGCATGCAAATTCAATTTAAAAAACCCGCAAAATTGGACGATTTACTGACCATCTCAAGCGAGCTTATTAAAATAGGCCGTAGTAGCTTTGAATTTTTTCAAAAAATACAACTCTATCAAGCAGACAAAGCTAATCAGCAAACTTTACTTGAAGCGCAAATAAAATTGGCCTGCGTGGATACTATCACTTTTAAACCAGTCGGCATTCCCGAACAAATCAGACAAAAAATGGAGCAACTATGACAGTAGCAAACGACATGTCTTTATTGACACTCATCATGGGCGCTAGCTTACCAGTACAGGCGGTGATGGTGATATTGCTGATTACGTCATTATTCTCGTGGTGGTACATTTTTATTAAAGTGGCCACGATTAAGCGCGCCGAAACCGAATCGGAAGAGTTCGAGAACAAGTTTTGGTCTGGCGGCGATTTAAATAAATTATACGAAGCCGTTACCGCTGGTCGCCGCAAACCACAAGGCATGGCGAGCATATTTGAAGCGGGTTTCAAAGAGTTCGTTCGCCATAAACAACAACCTGGCATGGAAGCCAAAATGGACGTGTCTGACGTCATGGAAGGCTCGCGCCGCGCCATGCGCGCCGCTTACAATCGTGAGCTGGATGACTTGGACGCGCATTTGCCGTTTCTCGCGTCAGTTGGCTCGGTCAGCCCGTATATTGGCTTGTTTGGCACGGTGTGGGGCATTATGAATTCGTTTCGCGGTCTATCGAATGTGGCACAAGCAACCTTAAGTCAAGTCGCACCTGGCATCGCAGAGGCGCTAGTGGCCACGGCGATTGGTTTATTCGCGGCGATTCCTGCGGTGATTGCCTACAACCGTTTTGCGAGCTCCGTTGACCGACTATCAGTGCGTTACGAAAGCTTTATGGAAGAGTTCACCAATATTCTACAAAGAAAGAGTTAGGTCATGAGCAGAACCCGCAAACGCCGCATGATGAACCAAATCAACGTAGTGCCGTATATCGACGTGACCTTGGTGCTGTTGGTGATTTTTATGGTGACCGCGCCGATGACTAACCCAGGCTTGGTTGAGCTGCCAAAAGTGGGGCAAGCCATGAAGCAAGTAGGCGCGCCGATAGTGGTGACGGTACAAAAAGATGGTACGGCAGAAATTGAAGGTAAAAGACTATCGCGCGATAAATTGTTGTTTGAAATTAAAAAACAATTAAAAACCAAAGAACGTGCGGTGGTGGTGGCTGCTGACGAAAAAACCCAATACGGCAAAGTGATAGAAGTGATGGATTTGCTCAAGCAAGCTAAAGTCGAAAAAGTAGGCTTGCTATTCAAACCCGCGCCATAACGCAATGTTAAGAAAGCACGAAAATTCAGATTCTTGGAAAGCTGGCGCGCTAGCAATATTGGTGCATGCGGTTTTGCTAGTGGCGATGTTAATTTCGTTTAATTGGAAAGCCGCGCATACGGTTTTGAATGTGACCGAGGTTGAGTTGTGGGACAAACTTCCTAAGTCGAGTCCGCCTGAAATTAAAGTTGAACCGAAACCAGTTGTTGAAGAAAAGCCTGAGCCAAAACCAGAACCCAAGCCAATAGTTGAGGAAAAACCAAAACCCGAAGAGCCCAAAGTGGATATTGAGTTAGAAAAAAAGAAAAAAGAACTGGAACAAAAAAAACTAGACGAGCAGCACAAAAAAGAGACGTTAGATAAAATAAAACAAGAAGCGCGTGAAGATGAATTGCGTGAGAAAAAGGTTGCCGAAAGACAAAAAAACGATGAGGCTTTGCGTAAGCTAAAAGAAGATATGTTGAATGAAAGTGGCGCGGACGATGCGAAAGCCAGTAGTGCGGCCAATGCCAGTTTAATTGGCGAATATACCGAAAAAATTAAAATTAAAATTCGCGGAAAAATCGTGGCTGGCCTGTGTGGCGATGGTAATCCAGAGTTAAGGTTTGAGATTGGTGTGTTGCCCACAGGCCAAATCAGCGGCAGCCCAAATATTACCAAATCTAGTGGAAACGCTACTTGTGATGAGGCTGTAGAGCGTGCCATTATTGCCTCAGAGCCTTTGCCTTTGCCAGACGATCCCAGCTTAAAGGCACAATTTAAAAACTTGAAATTGAAGTTTCGGCCTAATGATTAAGTTATAAGGCGCTAAATTTTTTGTAAACAAGGCGTAAAAGTTGTAATAAAGTGTAAATGCTGTGGCATCACCGCTTGTTTGCAGTAGAATTTAACAGAACTTTTTAAAACGAACTTTTTTTTAAAACAAGATACCAATAGCTTATGAGAATATTTCGCTGGATGTTTTTTTGTGCAGTTTTTTTAGCCACATCAATCGCCAATGCCGCGCTTGAAATTGAAATTAGCGGCGGCGGCACGCAACAAATTCCTATCGCGGTGGTGCCATTTGGCGGCGCTGCCACTACCAAAGAAAACATCAACGAGATTATCGCTGCCGATTTGCACCGCAGTGGCTTATTCCGTGTGCTAGAAACACGCGGTATGGCGAATTTGCCCACCACTCCCGCCCAAATTAAATACCCTGAGTGGACAGCTTTGCAAGCGCAGGCGATTACGGTTGGCAATGTTGAAAGTATTGCTGGCGGCCGCTTGAAGGTGAGCTTCCACTTAATGGATGCGCTAAAACAAACGCAGTTGGCGGGCATGGATTATCAAATTGCGCCTAGCCAAGTGCGTTCTACTGCGCACAAAATCGCCGATATTATTTACCAAAAGTTGACTGGCCAATCTGGCATTTTTGCCAGCCGCATTGCTTATATTACCAAAACGGGTAAACGCTACGCGCTACAAGTGGCGGATGCCGATGGCTATAACCCGCAAACCGTTGTGTCATCTAATGAGCCACTAATTTCGCCCGCTTGGTCGCCCGATGGCACTAAGCTTGCCTATGTTTCATTTGAAAAGAAAAAACCGATTATTTTTGTACAATCGCTCACCAGCGGTAGCCGCGAAATATTGGCTAACTATAAAGGCAATAACAGCGCGCCAGCTTGGTCGCCCGATGGTAGTAAATTAGCCATTGTGTTAACCTACGGCGCAAATTCACAAATCTATACCGTTTCATCAAATGGCGGCAATTTAAAACAAATCACCAAAAGTAGCGCGATTGATACCGAGCCTGCCTTTTCGCCCGATGGCAGCATGATATATTTTAGCTCCGACCGTGGCGGCAGACCGCAAATTTACAAAGTGCCCGCCGATGGTGGTAGCCCAAGCCGCGTGACATTTGAAGGCGCTTACAATGTTTCGCCACGTTTTTCGCCCGATGGCAAAGCTTTAGCGTATATTCGTAACGATGGCGGGAAATTTAGAGTGGCGCTGCACGATTTGGCCAGCGGGCAAGTGCAATTGTTAAGCGAAGGCGCGCAAGATGAATCGCCCAGTTTTGCGCCAAATGGACGTGTGATTTTATATGCTACCAAAGCGCGCGGTCGTGGCGCATTAGCGGCGGTTTCGGCTGATGGTAAAGTGCGTCAACGCTTAAATGACGCCACAGGAGGCGATGTGCGTGAACCAGCTTGGGGGCCAATGAATAACTAGGCTGAAGCAAGTCAATTAATAGTATTAAATTAACCCAATTCGGGAGATAACAGGAGAAAGCTATGAATTTACAACAAAATATAAATGCAAAATTAGTCGCAATTACGGTGGCTTCAATTTTCTTAGTGGCGTGTAAAAGCACGCCAATCGCACCAGCTAAAGTAGAAGACAAAAGTCCAGGCGCTACGACTACTGCGCCGTCTGCAGGTAATGGCTCCGATACAGGCGGCGTGAAAGAGGTGGTGATTGATAGCAATGCCAACAGTACAGGCAATAATCCGCTGAAAGACCCTAACAATATTCTTTCAAAACGTAACATTTATTTTGATTACGATAGCGATGCAGTAAAAGCGGAATATCGTCCGTTGATTGAGGCGCACGCGAAATATTTGCTGGCCAACACTAACGCTAAAATGATCGTGCAAGGCAATACCGATGAGCGTGGCACCCGCGAATACAATTTGTCGTTGGGTCAACGCCGCTCAGTTGCAGTAAAACAAGCGCTTAATTTGTTGGGCGTAAAAGATAGCCAAATAGAAACTGTGAGTTACGGCGAAGAAAAAGCAGCGCAAAATTGTGCAGATGAAGCTTGTTTTGGGCAAAATCGCCGTGCTGATATTGTGCATGAAGGCGATTAAGAGAAAAGGTTATTAACATGCTGGCAGTGAAAAAATTAGCGTTTGTTGGGCTAAGTCTATTTGTGCTTAGCCCACTTAATCCCGCACAGGCCGCTTTGTTTGACGACAAAGAGGCGCGTAAAAAGATTGTAGAGCTTGAGGCCAAACAACAAGCCAACCACGACGCCAGCATGGCAGCGATTGTTAAGCTAGAAAAGCGCATTGTGGCGATTGAGGCTGTGGTACAAGGCCAAGGTTTGGCCGATATGCACAACCAAATCGAAGCGCTAAAGCAAGAAGTGGCTAATCTTAAAGGCGAGCTGGAAGTCGCTTCACACGGGCTAGAAACCACGCAACAGCGTCAAAAAGATTTATATACCGATACCGATACGCGCTTACGCAAGTTAGAAAGCGGTCCGCCAGTGGCTGAAACGCCAGCTGCGACGCCTGCGCCGCCAGTGGTAGAGGAGAAAGATGCAAAAGCCTTTGCCGAGGCAGACGCTTTGAGCAAAGCCGCCAAACATAAAGAAGCGTTTGCCGCGTTCGATACGTTTTTAAAAGAGCATCCCACCAGCAAGCTCACGCCAGATGCGCTTTACGGCATGGGCTACAGCCAATTTGCATTAAAAAACTATAAATCGGCCATTGCCACGCAACAAAAAGTGCTCGATTTGCACCCAGAAAGCGCAAAAGTGCCCGACGCTATGTTTAATATGGCCAATAGCCAAATTCAGCTGGGGCAAGTCACCAGTGCCAAAAAAACCTTGCGTGATTTAATCGCGAAACATCCTGATGCCGTCGTGACGCCCAGTGCGCAAAAACGTTTGAAAGCACTAGAGGCGATTAAGTAAGTATAAAAACAGATGCCATGCAACCGTAAAGGCTGTCCCTGCAGAATATATTAGCTGGAGCTGGTTATTCGTGCGTGAAACCCTTATGGATATTAGGTTGCAGGATATGTGTTTTAAGTGCTAGTTATATAAAACTTAAACTTTAAAAGCCGCTTTCGCGGTAAAATAGCGCCAACTTAACGGTTGGCGCTTTCTTTTTAAAGAAGTCTTTTTTGCAAAAATTATGTCGCTAAAAATTTACGAAATTTTCCATTCGCTACAAGGCGAGACATCGCGCATCGGTCTGCCAACGGTATTCGTACGTCTCACGGGCTGCCCAATGCGCTGCACCTATTGTGATACCGAATACGCATTTAGCGGTGGCGGCAATATGGAAATCGTTGATATTTTGGCTAAAGTGGCTGAGTTTAAAACTAAATATGTCACCGTCACAGGGGGTGAGCCGCTCGCACAAAAAGAATGTTATGTATTGCTGCAAACCTTGTGTGATAAGGATTATAGCGTATCGTTAGAAACAGGTGGCGCGATGGATATTGCGCCCGTGGACAGCAGAGTTTCGATTATTTTAGACATTAAAACGCCCGCCTCGAATGAAGAGAAAAATATGCTGTGGAGCAATTTGGCACATATAAAACTCAAAGACGAAATTAAATTCGTGCTGTGTAACCGCGCTGATTACGATTGGGCAAAAGTCAAAATTAACGAGTTGAAGTTGATCGAAAAATGTCCGATTTTATTTTCACCCAGTTATCATGATTTAAAAGCCGAGGAACTTGCAGCCTGGGTTTTGGCAGATAAATTACCAGTGCGAATGCAAGTGCAGTTACATAAAATTTTGTGGGGCGAGAAAAAAGGCGTATGAAAAAAGCCGTTGTACTTCTTTCCGGCGGACTTGATTCCGCGACTTGTTTGGCGATTGCCAAAGCGCAGAGTTTTGAGTGCTATTGTTTAAGTTTAGATTATCATCAACGCCATATTGCCGAGCTGGAAGCCGCGCAGAATATAGCCCGCAGCCTAGGTGCAAAACAGCACAAAACTGTGCAATTGGATTTAAGTTTGTTTGGCGGCTCTGCCTTGACGGATGATACGATAGCTGTGCCAGAAGCAGAGACCACGGGCATTCCCGTGACGTATGTACCTGCGCGCAATACCATTATGCTTTCGCTAAGTTTAGCTTGGGCAGAGGTGTTAGGCGCACAAGATATTTTTATCGGCGTCAACGCGCTGGATTATTCAGGCTACCCAGATTGTCGTGGCGAGTACGTGGCGGCGTTTCAACAAATGGCCAACTTGGCCACAAAGTCTGCCGTCGAAGGCCAAAAAATCACTGTACATGCGCCGCTTATTGACATGACAAAAGCGCAAATAATTGCTCTGGGAGGCAAGCTGGACGTGCCTTACACAGCAACTGTTTCATGCTATCAAGCTAATAAAAATGGCCTTGCTTGCGGGCGGTGCGATTCGTGCCGCTTGCGCCGCGAGGGCTTTGTAAAAGCGTGTATCGAAGACCCGACACGTTACGCTAATTAAACGCACTAAAAGCTTGCCAACGCGCGCAGAAATAACGTATAATCCGCGCCTTTCTGTCAGAGTTTATTAGAGAACAAGATTATGGTCGTTATTCGTTTATCACGTGGTGGCTCGAAAAAGAACCCATTTTACAACGTTGTAGTTGCTGATTCGCGCAATCGCCGCGATGGCCGTTTTATTGAGCGCGTGGGGTTTTACAACCCATCTGCCAAAGCGAATGTAGAAGGCTTGCGCATTGATGATGCACGCATTCAACATTGGACAGGCAACGGCGCGCAAATGTCAGACACAGTGGCGCGTTTGTTTAAAATGCACGCAAAAGGCCCAGAGGCGATGATTGCCGCTAAAGCTAAAGATGCTGAGAAAGCTGCTACAGCAAAAGCTAAAGTAGCTGCTGCAGAAGCTGAAAAAGTAAAAGCCGCTGCCGCAAAAGTTGAAGCCGATGCCAAAGCCGCCGCCGATGCAGAAAAAGCGGCCGATGCAGAAAAAGCGGCTGAGGAAGCTAAAGCTGCTGCAGAAGCTGCCGCTGAAGAGACGCCAGCAGCAGAAGTTGTTGCCGAAGCAGAAGCAACAGTTGAAGCGCCTGCAGAAGACGCTTAATTTTAAGCCATTATGGCTGCTAGTGATTTAGTGATTATGGGGCGCGTTGTCGCCCCATATGGCGTTTTTGGGTGGTTAAAAATAGTGCCCGATACCGAAGCGTTTGATGGTTTGCTGGATTATAAAACTTGGTGGATAGGCAAAGATAACGATTGGCGCGAGTTGGCCGTTAAAGAAGCAAAAGTCCATAACGATGTATTGGTAGTCAAACTGCAAGGCATTGATGACAGAGATGCAGCAGTGGCCTGCAAAGGCAAGCAGATAGCGGTTCCCAGATCATCGTTGCCGAAGTTAGAAAATGAAGAATATTATTGGTCTGATTTAATCGGGTTGAGTGTCAAAAATCAACAGAATGTAGATTTTGGCAAAATAAGTGATGTATTTGCTACTGGCGCCAATGATGTGGTTGTTGCAAAAAGTGATAGT
>JANMYB010000015.1:0-52733 GCA_031381645.1 Methylotenera sp. | reverse complement strand
GTTGTACTAGGTGGCACGGGCAGTGATGTGCTCAGCGGCGGCACAGGCAATGACCGCCTATATGCAGACACCCAAATCAGCGTCATAGATGCCATTAACAACGGCAACACCGATACGGCTACAGGCTTAAAAGCCGACTGGCTAGGCGGCGGGTCGGGAGATGACCTGCTGATTGGCAGCAAAGGCAACGACGTACTCTCTGGCGGTGGTGGCGATGACTTACTCATCGGCGGTGCAGGCGATGACTACCTACTGGGGGATGCGGATTACCTACCCGCCCCAGTGACCACACCTATATTAGTGTATGGCAACACTTACGTTTCTCCCTACAACTGGGATTGGACGGTCACGCCAGGTGCCAACAACATCTATACATTCTCTACCGCACCGGGTAGCGTAACAGACCCAGTTGATTCTGGTAATGACGTGATTTATGCGGGCAATGGCAATGACATTGTTTTTGGTGGTCGGGGCAATGATGTGATTTTTGGGGAGGCGGGAAATGATGTACTGAACGGTGAAGTGGGTAATGATATTTTAATAGGTGGCACGGATAATGACACATTATTTGGCGGAGACGGCATTGATTATTTAGATGGCGGAGATGGGGCAGATAAGATACAAGGCGACGAAGGCGGAGATATTATCATTGGGGGCAAGGGCAACGACACGCTGATTGGCGGCGCAGGCCAAGATACCTATATTTTTAATGTTGGGGATGGGATAGACACTGTCAATGATGCTTTGTCAGACAACAACATCATTCGTTTTGGGGTAGGCGTTGATAAAAACAACATCAAGTTAAATTTAGGTTCCTTATTGCTAAATTTAGGCAATGGTGATGCTATACATATTGCCAATTTTGACCAAAATGATGTGTTTAACAGTTCTTCAATCAGTGGCTTTGAGTTTGCCGATGGCACAACACTCACAACCAATGAACTACTCGCACGTGGCTTTGATTTAGATGGTACCAGTGGAGCTGACACAATTTTTGGGACGAACACGACTGACCGCATGAATGGCTTTGCAGGCAGTGATCTGCTAAATGGGGGCGCGGGTAACGATATTCTAGATGGTGGTACAGGGGCGGATAATTTAGTAGGTGGTGAGGGTAATGACACACTTTATGGCGGTGGTGAGGGTGTGCAAGATGTGAATGGCATTTTTAACGGCGGCGATAATCTTCAGGGCGGTGCAGGGGACGATACCTATTTTGTAGGTTCTGGTGATGTCGTGAATGATACTCAGGGCAACAACACTGTCAGAATCAATGGAGTTGCTAATGCAAGTTTAATTGCGATGTTGGCAACCAACGCAGGTGCCCCCGCTACAGTATTACAAGCTTTAGGCAAAACCATATTTGTGCTTGATGGACTCACCAATGCCAGCATCAATTATACGTTTGATGATGGCTCACAAATCTCCCAAAAAGACTTAGTAGCCCTATCTTTAAATAGTGCCGTTAATGTAACCACAAGTACTAACGTCGCTTACGGCGGAACTCAAAATGATACCTTGC
The DNA here is from genome assembly GCA_031381645.1 of Methylotenera sp. Lineage (GTDB taxonomy): Bacteria > Pseudomonadota > Gammaproteobacteria > Burkholderiales > Methylophilaceae > Methylotenera_A. The sequence goes on along the minus strand of JANMYB010000015.1, from coordinate 51,211 downwards.
AGGCGAGTACTGCACTAAATACAACATTATATGGAGCAGGTGGCAACGACATCTTGTTAGGTGGTTCAGGAAATGACGTATTGTTTGGTGAAGTAGGAAATGACTCTTTGAACGGTCTTAGTGGTAATGATTTACTAGATGGTGGGATTGGTGATGATTTCTTGCAGGGTGGTGCTGGGAATGATGTATTAGATGGCGGAAGTGGTAATGATTTCTTGCAGGGCGGTGATGGCGCAGATATTTATAAATTTAACATTGGTTCTGGACAAGATGTCATAGCAAATTCTGACAGTGACTACCAAGGTACAAATATCGATACGATATTGTTGGGCACAGGCATAACGACTAACAACATCAAAGTAGCAACGAATGTATCTAAGGATTTAATAATTTCAGTTAACGGTACAACAGACAGTTTAACGATTTCAGGCTACTTTAATCTTGATGGCACAACTCCCTCAGTTGTAGAGAATATTCAGTTTGCGGACGGCACTGTTTGGAATATAGCCAATATTATAAGTTTGATGCTACAGGCCTCAGATGGAAACGACTACATGCTTGGCGGCTCCAGTGATGAGTTACTTTCTGGATTGGCTGGTAATGATGTTATATATGGAAGAGCGGGTGATGACACGTTAAATGGCGGCATTGGGGATGACCAGTTATTTGGCGAAGATGGGAACGATGTTTATGTGTTTAAAACAGGGGATGGAAAAGACACTATTGATAACCATTCGTTAGTGAGCGGTGGTATAGATAAAATACAGTTCCTTGATGTGACCTCTACTGGGTTTAGAGGACTAAGTATGACCGGCAGTAGTTTAAATATAGATTATGGAATCAACGATACTGTCAGTATTGTTAACTTCTTTCAGCCTTCGCAGAACTATACAATTAATAGTTTTCAATTTTCAGACGGTATAACCCTTAGCCGGGCAGAGCTGTTGGCCAATAATATAATTCAGCTAGATGCATTAGCTAACTTTATAACTTTAGATATTGCTGCCACCGTTAAAGCTGGCTCTGGGAATGATAATGTAATAGGTAGTTCAGGTAATGATGTAATTTATGGTGAAAGTGGACGAGATGCATTAGATGGTGCCGATGGAAATGACCTGCTCATTGGTGAAAGTGGCAATGACACATTAGTGGGTGGTGCTGGCAATGATACATTGTATGGCGGTAGTGAGAACGATTCGATAAATGGTGGGACAGGTAATGATTATCTGGACGGTTCAAGTGGTAATGACACACTTGTAGGTGGTGCTGGCAATGATACTTATGCTGGCATTAATGGGAATGATGTAATTAATAATTTTGATGACTCGGGCAACAATACTGACACCTTGCTACTCGGGCTATCTAGTGATGTAAGTCTATATCGACAAGGTGATAATTTGTTGGTTTATTATTTTGGGTCATCAGCATTAGTAACTAATCATTTTTCTGCAGATGGATTTAACCAAATCGATCAAATTGTATTTAGTGATACTACGTGGACTGCTACAGATATTGCAAATAAAGCGATATTAAGTACTCAGAATGCAATGGTTGGCACTTTGGGTAATGATACTTACATTGTAGATCATCCAAATGACACGATAACTGAAGCGGTTAATGGTGGTATTGATACTGTCAATAGTTATTGGATAGCCCACGCCTTACAAGCTAATGTTGAAAATCTAAATTTGATGGGAACCTATAATCTTTCTGGTTATGGCAATACACTAAGTAATGTGATTCGTGGAAATAGTGGGAATAATATATTAGATGGTCAAGGTGGAGGCGACACTTTAATTGGTGGGGTCGGTAATGATATTTATTATTTGCGTAGCGCTTCAGATAGTATTCAAGAACTAGTAGGCGAAGGTATTGATACAGTATATAACAACGCAATTGGCGTTTATACGCTGCCCGATAATATTGAGAATATGAACATGAGCGGATTCCCTCAATTTTACTCAGGAATTTATAGTTTTACGGGAAATAATCTAGACAATATCCTCTCTGCAATTGGACTCAACCCAAGTTCCTTAGGTGACTTAGTAACAATCAATGGTGGATTAGGCGCAGATACTATTTATGGCTCAGGCACATCAAGAAATACACTTATTGGTGGCGTGGGAAATGATGCGCTTTATGGTGGTAACTATTATGGGGATACGCTAATTGGCGGTGATGGTAACGATACCTTAAACGGGGGAGCTGGCTACAACGCACAGACTGGCGTAGCCGATTCCATGACGGGTGGAATGGGTGATGATGTATATGTTGTTGATCACCTTGCTGATGTAGTTATCGAGAACATAGGAGAAGGTGTTGATACCGTACAAAGCACCATCACCTACTCTCTGGCAAATCTCAGCAATATAGAAAATCTTTCTCTGACGGGAACTGTCTATAACGGCACGGCCTATGTAGAGCCTGTAATTAATGGCACAGGTAATGCACAAAATAACATCATAACTGGTAACAGTCAGGTAAATATTTTAGATGGTGGTGCAGGTAATGACACCATTGATGGTGGCGCTGGTAATGACACTATGCTGGGTGGTTTAGGTGACGATACTTTCACGATAGATATTATTACGGATGTTGTAACAGAAAACCTCAATGAAGGCACTGACTTAGTCAATGTAGCGATTGCAACGGCAGGTGGCACTTATACATTAGCCGAAAATGTGGAAAATGCTACTCTCACTAGCTCGATTGCTTATAACTTAACAGGAAATACTTTAAATAACGTATTAACAGGCAATAGCGCAGCAAACATACTAAATGGTGGGTCAGGTAGCGATACTTTGATCGGTGGGAATGGCGATGATGTTTATCAATTTCATTACCAAGACGGCAAAGTTCTAATCAACAACACGGCGACAGATAATGCGACCGCAACGGACACTTTAGTTATCTATGATATTGCACCTCAAACTGTCACTCTGCGTAGTACATTAAATGATTTAATTATTACGGATAGTGTAGGCGATAAGATTACGCTAAAAGACTATTATGTTGGTACAGATAATAAAATTGATCAAATTAAATTTTTGGTATATGACACTAATATAGGCGCTGTTGTAGAAACGATTTGGAATAGAGCGACGTTCGAAGCTTTAGTGGTAATGAATAATGCGCCTGTAGTCGCCAGTCAAATAGCTGCCCAAACCGCCATAGAGGATGCAGCTTTTAGCTATACGATACCAGCCAATGCCTTTACGGACGCCGATGCTGGGGACGCACTTAGCTATAACGTGACTTTAGGCAATGGTAACCCACTCCCAAGTTGGCTAAATTACAATCCCACCACAAGAACGATTAGCGGCACTCCGATCAATAATGAAGTTGGCATCCTCAGTATAAAAGTTATTGCAACCGATGCGCTTGGTGCTAGCGCGAATCAGTCCTTTAACATAACGGTACAAAATACGAATGATGCTCCGATATTAAGCTTAGCTTTAGCGGATGCAACAATTAGTGAGTCTCAGGCATTTAATTATAGTATCCCTGCTAATACGTTTACTGATGTCGATGTGGGTGATACTTTGACTTACACGGTAACTTTGGCAAACGGCGCAGCCTTGCCCTCATGGCTAAGTTTCAATAGCACTACACGCAGCTTTAGCGGAACACCTTTAAGCGCCAATGTCGGTGTACTCGACGTACTGGTTACAGCAAAAGATGCTGCTGGCGCAACAGCACAAGACAACTTTCTGCTAACAATAAACACCAACAATCTAACTCTGGTCGGCACAACTGGCAATGACACACTGACAGGGGGTATTGGTAACGATACATTGAGCGGCCTAGCTGGAAATGATAGCTTGATAGGGGGCTTAGGGGCAGACACGATGACTGGCGGTACAGGTAACGACACCTATGTGGTCGACAATGTCGGTGATGCGGTGATTGAAACCTCAACGCTCGCTACTGAGCTCGATACAGTACAATCGAGTATCAGCTACGCATTAGGCGCTAATCTAGAAAAACTCACCCTCACTGGTACGGCCAATCTCGATGGTACGGGCAATACGCTTGCCAACACACTCACAGGCAATGCTGGCAACAATATCTTAGATGGTGGTACGGGCGTCGATACTTTGATTGGTGGTTTAGGTGATGATACTTACATTATCGACGTTGCAACGGATGTGATTACTGAAGCGGCTAATTCCGGTACCGACACCGTTAAATCTGCGGTAACTTATGTACTTGGTGCAACCAGCAACTTAGAAAACCTCATCCTCACTGGCACTTCTGCAATCAATGGTACGGGTAACACGCTTGCCAACGTGATTACAGGTAATAGTGGTAACAATACGCTGGATGGTGGCACGGGTGCAGACACCTTGATAGGCGGTTTAGGTAATGACATCTACACGGTTGATAACGCCCTAGACATCATCACTGAAAACCTCAACGAAGGCACAGATCTTGTCAATAGCAGTATTGCCTTCTCGATTGCCACTTTTGTGAACGTCGAGAACTTAACCTTAACCGGCGCAAACGCAATCAATGCAACAGGCAATGCGCTTGATAATGTACTCACTGGCAATACTGGCAATAACAGCATTACTGGCGGTGCAGGTAACGATACTATCGATGGTGGTACTGGGAATGACACCATGGCTGGCGGTACAGGCAATGATGTTTACTTCATGAATGTCGCGACCGACGTTGTCACAGAGCTTGCAGGCGAAGGCACTGACACCATTAATTCAGCCGTGACCTTAAGCATCGCAACCTTAACCAATATCGAAAATATCACACTAACTGGCTCTACCGCAATTAATGCGACTGGTAACACTTTAGACAATGTTTTAACGGGTAATACAGGTAATAACAGTATTACTGGCGGCGCTGGTAATGACACCATTGATGGAGGTACAGGTAATGACACCATGATAGGTGGCGCTGGTAATGACGTTTACTTTGTGAATATCTCAACTGATGTGGTTACAGAGGCGGCAAATGAAGGCACTGATACAGTGAATTCAGCTGTGACCTATTCGATTGCAGCCCTTGCCAATTTAGAGAATATTACCCTGACAGGTAGCACAGCGATTAATGCCACAGGTAACGCGCTTGCCAACACACTCATTGGCAACAGTGGTAACAATATTCTAACTGGCGGCGCGGGTGCGGATATACTAACTGGCGGACTTGGTGCTGATACGTTTGATTTCAACGCTATTGCAGAATCGTTGGTAGGTGCATCGCGTGACATCATTACGGACTTCAGCCATGCCCAGCTCGATAAAATTGATTTATCCACCATAGATGCCAACGCAGCAGCAGCTAATGACCAAGCTTTCGCTACTACTATACTCACCAGTGGCGCATTTACGGCGGCAGGGCAATTAAGGTTAGTGGGCAATATTCTCTCAGGTAATACCGATAGCAACTTTGCTACCAGTGAGTTTGAAATCCAGCTCATGGGCGTGACTTCGCTGGTGAGTACAGACTTTGTTTTGTAGAGTCTAAGCACTATAGATTCTAAATCAAGTGAGCAGGACAATTATCCAGCTCACTTGGTATAGCCTTAGACTTGGTTATAATAATTATGTGAGCAGAAATGCTAGATATTGGCCGTCTAATTTAGTTGATAATATTTTAAGCTAATATATCTATGCAAATTCTCTTCATACACCAAAACTTCCCTGGGCAGTTTCGTCATGTGGCAGAACACTTAGCGAAAGATAACAATTATAAAGTTAAAGCTCTCTGTCAGCCGCATGTGCCCAAGCTCGCTGGTATCGAAACTCACACATATACCCCCGCTAGGAAGCCTAGTCCGAATACTCATCACTACAACCGAGGGCTAGAGGCGCATACGCTCAATGGCCAAGCGGTATTTAATGTGCTATTGCAGCTCAAGAAAACTGGCTATCAACCTGATATTGTTGTGGTACATACCGGCTGGGGCGAAGCATTGTATGTGAAAGATGTCTTTCCGCAAACCAAGCTGATTGGATTTTTTGAGTTTTACTATCGCGCGCTAGGTCAGGATACTGATTTTGACACCGAGTTTCCACAAACCATCGATGATGTACTAAGGATACGCAATAAAAACACCATCCATTTACTCAGTTTAGAAGCGGTAGATGTAGGCGTGTGTCCAACGCAATGGCAAAAAGACACGCACCCCAAAGAGTTTCAACATAAACTACAGTTGATTCATGAAGGTATTCATACCGAGTTAGCCAAACCAAACAGTAAGGCCACCTATCAATTGCCCAATGGCACTAAGCTGACGGCTAAGGATGAAGTGATTACCTATGTTGGCCGTAACCTAGAGCCATATCGCGGGTTTCATCAACTGATGCGTGCGGCAGAGCTGATTTGTAAACGTAGATCGAACGCTCAAATATTGATTATTGGTGGTGACGACATAAGCTATGGTAGGCAATTGCCCAAAGGGCAAACTTGGCGGCAGAATATGCTCAAGGAAGTACAAGTGGATGCAAGTAGAGTGCATTTTTTAGGTAGACTGCCCTATCAACAATATTTACAAGCATTACAAATCTCTTCTGCGCACATTTATTTAACCGTACCGTTTGTTTTGTCTTGGTCAATGCTGGAAGCGATGGCAATCGAGTGCGCGGTAATCGCCTCCAACACGCCGCCGGTGAGCGAAGTCATCAAACATGGTAAAAATGGATTGTTGGTGGATTTCTTTTCGCCAACTGAGATTGTAGATGTCTTAGATAGCCTGCTAGATAACCCTAAAAAATACCAAAAAATGCGACTAGCCGCACGTCAAACTATTTTGCATAAATACACCATTCAGCAGGGCGTACAACAATACATCAAGTTATTTGATTTATTACACCTCGGCGACTAATTGTAAATGGTGGTCTGCTATGGGTCGAAAGCACTAGTACGGCCGCAAATTTCGTATGTCCGCTATGTATAAATTTCACCAAGTCGCCATGTAAGATTAGTAAAATAATAAACGACTGCTTTAATAAAAATCGCATTGAAAATCAAGTGCAATGAACTTTTTTGATAAGGTGGCATACTGGTATTAAATTTAAGTACAATTTCAGCACAGTGACCAGTTTTTACTAAGTTGAATAGATTACGCTAAATTACTGAATATAAAGTAATATTGATTACGGTTAGCTAATGCTTAATTTCATTAATAATCAATGAGTTAGTGTATTAGTTGCTGACTCATAATCCGTTGGTACTGTGTTCGACTCACAGAGGGGCCACCAATACGCAAGCGGCTTACAGCGATGTAAGCCGCTTTTTATTTTCCAAGCTTTCCGATAATATTAGACAGTTGTCTAATATTATTAGCTCAATTAAGTCAATTTTGGCACTTAAGTGCCAATTTTTCTAGTATTTGACATCACAGGTTTATTGAGTCTAGCCTTGATGTAAATCTCAGTAGTAGTAACTGAGTCATGTCCAGCGAGTGCCTGAATATACTCTAATGCAATACCGCTTTGATACATGTCAGTTGCACCCTTCCCTTTAAGATCATAAATTCCAAATGGTTTAGGTTTGACGCCTGTATTAGCTTCCATTATTTTACGATATTTGTTTAATGCAGCTGCAAAGACAGAATTAAAACCATCTGATGTGTAGGGCTTACCTTCTCGACTTAGAATAAAAAATCTATTTTGTGTTTTAGTAGTTGATTGAGCATTTGAGTTTTCAGAAGTTTGTGTGCCATAAAGTGCCTGCCTAATATCTTCTGACATAATAATTTCTACAGTCGCTCCAGTTTTACTTTGGAGAACACTTAACACCTGAATGTTATGACCCTCAATAATGCGTTCCACAACATTTGTTGAATTTAATCTAAGTAAATCACAAGGTCTTTGCAGTGTTCTGTAGACTAAAGTCATCATACACTTTACATTTTTACTGGCTAAATTGAATACTGCCATATATTCTGCATCATCAATTAATCGAATGCGTTTAGTTTCAGGGTTGCGTCTCACACCTCTGCATGGGTTATTTAGAACAGTACAACCCCAAGCTGGGTGTCGCATAGCCCACGTATACATATGAGAAAGTAGCGACTTTTCACGATTTGCGCGTATTGAACGGGTTTGTCGGTTTTCTTCAAGGTATGCACCAACATGTCTAGCCTGTACATCCTGTGGACGCATTTTCCCAAAGAATGCTTTTAAATATTGAGCTTCTTTTAAATTGTCTTTGAACGTACGTTTTGCTTTGGCAGTTGCAGCATAAAGGCTTAAATATTCATCCAATAATGCTGAGATAGTGCCCAAATCTTCATTTGGCTGCTCAAGATGTGCCCATGCCACACGCATTTCACGTTCTTGACCTGCAGTAGCTAATCGTTGCCACTTTCCATTTGGATGTACAAAATAGTATGCTCCATGCTTCAAATATACGCGTGGTGGCAAATCTTTTCTAGCTTTCCTAGATCTGCCCATTAGCGCTCACTTTTTTGATTTTATTGCGAAGACTCTTAAAGTTTGGTTCGGTTTCGAAAGTTGGTTTATCAGGCTGATTTAATGCAATCACATTGTTTGTTGACGCTAAAAGGCGGCGCCTTTCTTCTATCTGTATGTAAGTGATGCGGGGTATGCCGCGCGCATTAGTCTCAACGTAATAGCCCTTGTTGCTAAGCCAGCTTGATTGTTTACTAGCAAGCTTATAGCCTGTTAATTCTTGCAATTCATTATTCGTTAGAAACAAACCCATTCCTTAAAAGTTATTCTTACTAACAGAATACATATTTAAAAAATTTGTCAAATTTAAGCAAATATTTTGCGTACTTATTTGGGTCAGTTTGTTTAAAAATATAGTTAATCCATTGGGGTATTGCATAAAAATACCTATTTTTTCTTTTTGCCGAAATATGTATTTGTGATAGCAGTTCTAGTGTGACCAAGCTCGCCTGAAATCTCTTTTCTGGCCTGAAGCTCATTATCGGCGTCAGAGCAGGACAATGACTTTTTTATAGGCGCGTCGTGACCTGTGATTTTTTTAATGCGGTTTTGCGCATATTCGCTTCTAAGACCATGCCCTGTAACCCCTAGTCCCATTTTTGTAATCTGGAGTTTAGTCATGACATAGTCGAAGCGTCGAAGAGCCTGCTTCAAGCTCCTGTTGTGACTTGCAAGAGATTGGCTTGGAGTTACCAACGCTCTTGCTCGGCTTAAAAGCTCTTTTTGGGATTCCATCAAGACGGGAACTTTGCGTTCACGCCCCCCTTTCGCCCCACGTGAGATTTGCACTAATAACCCCTCATCCGAAGTATGAGGAGTGAACATAACTGCCTCCTTCCTACGGAAGCCAAATGCCCGCATGAATTCCACCGCAATCGCCACACAAGTATCCATGGCTCTTATTTTTGTTAAAACTTCATCAAAGTCAACGCTATTCCCACTCCAGCTTTTATCTACTTTTGTGATGTAATCGCGCTTAACCAAAGCTGGGTCACTGAAGTAGCATTCAGTTTTGCGGACCATGCCAGCTTTGCCAAGCCAAATATTTGCAAATACTCGAATAACACTTAGTCTGGTTTGAATAGTGGAGGCGCCAAGGTTTTGCTTTTCCCACAATTCTGCCAATGCAACGACATGTCTTTCTTTGAATTTTGTAGCATCTTCAAGTTCTGGGAAGCGTTTTAATAGAAACTTAAAAACTTGTTTTAAAATCCGCCTGCGAGCTTGGCGGGTCGAGCTACTGGCAACCGAGCCGTTCGCACGAACTCCGTTATACTTTTTTAAAATGTCATGTAGAGACACTCCAAGTCCGCTACTTAATCCTTTGCCAAAACCGCTGTTGTTTTTATTTGCCATTTACATATACCTTAAAATATAGTTAAAAAATTAGAATGCAAATTTAGAAAGCAAGCTTTCTTGGCCATACTTAAAAATATAATCACTGGCTAAATCCATTGTTTCCAACATGATATTTACCCCTTTATAATTAAAAGAATGGATTTTCGAATTAACGTCATCCACAGTTGCTATTGCCCAATAGCTAAAACCCTTTTGCTGTTTAGGTCTGCGTCCCACCTGCCACCAGTGGGAATCTAATTTCGACAGGCGTCTAAAGTCAGTAAAATTACCAAATTTAAGCTGTGATATTTCACATTGCCAAAAACCAGCTTTTTGCGTCACCAAAATTCCTGGCTCAGCTTATGCGCCCAAAGACGCTTTTTGATATGCTTGTCCCTTGGGGCAAACAAAACGTTGAATCATTTACAACGTGATTAGGACTTTAATTCATTCCCTACCATTGAGTGAGTAAACATAGAGTACTAAAACGACCTATATCTGATTTAGTTGTGATTGCAGAAACAAGAATTTAACGGTGCTGAGTCAGTTAAAAAAGCTAAGCGAAAAATTCATTCACTCGCCGTTTTTTTTCGTCGCATCTTGCACAGGCAATAGATATAAGGTTTACAGCGCATAATTTCGCGCCTCTCTTTTCGTTAATGTTGTAAATAATTGGAAATGAAACTTGAATAGTGTGTATCAGAAATGAAAGTGCCTACCATTTTTTTGGTAGGCACTAAGGGCGAGGTGAAGCATGCAATCTAAAGTTTGATTTGGCCTTACTGACTGTTAAGACTTTCTACAGCTTGGAGTTGGTCTAGCTTTTGCCTACCTCTCCTGTCCTGTACAAGACCATATTGCACTGATTACATTTATGAAATCTTTTAGTATCCGCATTGGATTCATAGCCATATTGCTTGATGTTGCGAGAATTGCAGTGATAGCACTTGGTGCCATCTTTAGTTTTGCACTCAGCGTAGGACTCCCAGTATTGTTCTATTGTTGCCCATGCCAACCACTTTTGCTCTATTTTGCGAGCGGTATGCCAGTCAATAATTGGCATTAAAACGATGAGGTAGATGGGTAATATCGTTACCAGAAAAAATAGAAAGCCAAAAGCCGCCCACTGAATTAATTTGAAAATGCCTATAACAATAATATCAGTCATATTCATATCCCCTTAGGCCAAAATAAATAAAGTCACTACGACATACCACCAATACTTTTGCCGCCTAGCCATCTTCTTGAAATCAATGTCAGCCCGCCCATAGCGCGCCTCACGACTAAAAAATTCCATTAAGATTTCTTGGTCTGGGATTTCTGGAAATCTTTGTTCAAATCTTAGCCAGACCTTCTCACAGCCATTACCTTTGCCGCGTAGCATCGCGGGGATGCTTCTTGGGTCTGATATTGCAAAATCCACCATACATAAATTCTCTTTCATTACTCATCCTTTTTAAAAAGTAAACTTTTGTCTTTCTAAATTCAAATTAGCATAAAAAAGTTTTTGCGCAACTTTAGCTATTTTTTTACGAACATAAAAATGGCTGGTCTACACCAGCCATCTTGTTATTGCATGTCCTGCTATGACGCTCAGCGCTACAGTATTTTATTGACGCCCAGTTTCACAAATAGCATGAAGTAGGTGAGCGGCCATGCTAAAAATAGTTTTAGCTTCTCTGATGTCACATTGGCCAGCGTGTTATACATCGGATGCCACTCAATGAGTTTGGGCAGTATCGCTTTATTTAAATAAAACCCAGCAGCTAAATAGAAAAAGAACGCCAGCCCACCAAACACATCGACATAATTAGCGATCACCACCATCAATATAAATATGCCTAAACAGCCAGCCCAATGCATGAATGCTGTTCTTAAGCGCATTGTTTCACCTACTTGCCCTTGTTCAATTTGATCCATCACTACCCCTTATTAATTAATAAATTTTATCTGTTATAAAACGTACCACTTATCTGTAACGCAGCAGATAAATGAATAGTATACATTGTAGTTATATATTGTGCATTTTGAATAAATAGAGCTTCTTATCAAGGAAGCTCTATGAACCTAAAACAAGGATTTGCCAAAGCTTTGCGTAAAGCCAGAAAAGCCAAAGGATTGTCGCAAGAAGACTTCTCAGATGTATCCAGTAGGACTTACGTGAGCACGTTGGAAAGAGGTTTATATACACCCACCTTAGAAAAGGTAGAGGCCTTGGCCAAGACGATAGGGGTGCATCCGCTGACATTGGTCGCAATGGCCTGTCTGGAAGCTGATCATAAAATTGATTTAGATAAGCTGATTGCCGTATTACGGCAGGAAATTCAAGAATAGCTGTTTGTTAGGTTTGGTTCTTCGGTAGCGTGCTTAAATTAACATGCAGCTTGAGTACTGGCGTTTTGTTTGCGACTTGATTGAGTCGATCGGCACATCGATCAATCGCTGTCTTGTCAGGACCGAATAGAGCGCGCGCCAGTGCCATTTCGAGTTCATCGCGGCCACCTTTAATTACAGTCAGCTTGGGTTTTCTCACACTCGGCTTATTCATATTGGCATTGTAACTGACTCCAGCCTATAAAAACCTACTGTCAGTTGAGGTCTACCTTACTAGACACCCAAAAGTCATCAGATTCACTGTCAGATGAAGTTCGAATAGCTAGATTTGACAATGTGTCTTTAAATGCTATAAACCTTAGTAGACATCTCAACTATTAAGGAGCTTTATGCTAGAACAACAAACAGGGCAGCAAGTCGGTTATATCCGCGTTTCATCTATCGACCAAAATACCATTCGCCAATTAGACGGCCTAACTCTCGACAAGACCTTCACCGAGAAAATGTCGGGTAAGGACACGAAGCGCCCACTGCTTCTGGAATGCATGGCTTATATCAGAAGTGGTGATACCTTGCATGTGCATTCCATTGACAGATTGGCACGTAATGCCAAAGACTTACTTAATCTAGTCGAACAAGTGCTAGGGAAGGGCGTAAATCTCAAATTCCATAAAAATAACCTGACTTTCTCGCCAGATTCAAAAGACCATATGGCTAAGCTACAATTAACCATGCTGGCGGCATTTGCGGAGTTTGAACGTGAGCTAATTAAAGAACGTCAACGGGAGGGTATTACCATCGCCAAAGCCGCAGGGAAATATAGCGGTAGACGCAAAATTACAGATGAATTGGTTGCTGAAGCTAGAGCTAGAACTGAGAAAGGTGAGCCGCTATCTAGAGTAGCGAAAGACCTTAAGGTGTCGCGGGAGACGTTGTATAAGAATGGAGTTAAGTCGAGTTTGTCATTTGGAAATCATGTCAAATCAGACTTTCATAGTTAGTACATATCTACATTCAAATGGCTCAAATCGGCCTGAGCGGACTTTCTATAACAGCCAAGTGATAGCTTTTTTTAGGTCAAATATGGCCAATCGAATTTAGGTGAAAAAGTTTTTTGAACAGCAATAAAAAAGGCTGAATCATCACGATTCAGCCAAAATTCCGAGGGGAGCGGAAATGAAAATGTTAAGATTGTTTTTGTTTGCGACGGCGTGCAGTAGCGCCCATTAAACCTAAACCTGCTAATAACATAGCATAAGTTTCTGGCTCTGGTACTGGCGCAGTTGCAGTGATTTTAATCAAACGATCATTACCGCTTGTTGGGTGTTGAATGTTCACATAAGCAACGTTAGGATCGTTTTTATCAAAGAACAAGCCAGTGAATTCTGAGCCTTGCGTACCGTTAGAAGCCCAACGTGCCAAGCCTTCGCCAGCATCTAGCAAATCGCCATCTTTGTTAAGATCTTTAGCAAACCAGATGTCATTATCAACACCACCATTACGGTCTTCAATAATGTAGATGTTGCCATTTGCATCAAATGCGATGTTGTCTGGGCTAAGTAAACCAACACCCACTGGTAAGCCAGTCGCTAAGTCAATCGTGTTTTGATTGGCAAATACGCTAGAAGTATTAGTACTTAAGTTGAAGGCATAAACTTCATTGGTGGTGGTGGTTGCGATATACATGAGTTCTTGTCCTAGCGCATTTGTCACAATTTCCATGTCTTCTGGACGTTGGTAATCTGTACCGCCAACGGTGTTAGCGGTAACGCGACCATCAATGGTGCCGTCTGCAAGCACGGTGGAAACGCCTGCAAGCGCGCCGCCATTAATGTCGGTAATCGCTTCCCACACGATACCACCCACCGCGTTGGCGTTGCTACCGCCGTTTACTTTAGCAGCAAATGTTTGACCAGATGCAAAGTAGTCGTTACCGTTGGTTGCATTGGCGTTGTTAGAGGTGTATTTGTAGATTGAGCCGCCATTTAACTCATCAATAAAGTATAAGTTTTTCATCGCATCAAAAGCCAAGCCTTCGTGAGAAACACGTGGAATAACTGTGCGCTGTATAAAATTAGCATTGGTGGTAGAGGTGGTTGCAGTTAACGTAGTCGGGTTGGTTAGCTCAAATAAGCGGCCTTTGGTGCTGCCTGCGCCCCATGATTCTTCGGCCGTTAAATAGCTACCCCAAGGCGTGATGCGTGATGCATCGCCAGCAACAAAGCCTTGTGTACCAGGGGCGACGATGGTCACGGTGCGCGTATTGTAGTTATTATCTTGCAAATCAACACGCTGTACGCCTGCGGTACCTGTTTCGAAAGGCATAAATAAATAACGACCACTTGCGTCTGAGTCTATCATGTCCCATGCGCCAGAATTTGAGCCTGGCACCAGTGCGTTTTGATTGGTACGATCAGCCAGTGATACTTGGCTAAAGTATGGATTTGACAGAGTAATTGGCGTTGCTTCACCAATGCCGCCAACAGGAATTGGCCCTGCAGAACTAGCGAGAGGAGTGAAGTCATCAAAGAACGTGTTATCTACCGCATAAGCTTGGCTGCTGAAAGCCAGCGCAACTGCAATCGAGATTTTTTTAAGCATGGCATTAAATCCTTCTAATAAAGTTAAGTTATTGTTTAAATAGCATTTAATAGTCAGCAGATGTTTTCAAGACTGCGCTACTAGGGCCACTTTAACTTTTGCAAATGACATCACGATGTTGCCGTATCGCCAAACAATAGTCCGATAGGACTAGGCTTAAATAAACTATTTATTATTGAAGAGCCAGATTTAACTTAGCTACGAGGCGCTTAGGATTTGGTGAAATCGTGATTTTCCATAGTTAGCCTATGAATATCGTCATAAGTTGTTGTGCCTATTCCCATTACCTCATCCTGGCGCATATGCTCAGATTGGCTCAGTTCTACTGAAAAATGGAAGTCATCAAATAGCTTGTCAATCGTGTTTTCATTTCTTAATTCACGCAATCTAGTGAGCAGTTTCATAATTCATTTCCTATGATGAAAGCCGTACTATGCCTATCAAATATTTCAATATGATGGAAAAAAGACTATTTAAACAAATAAATTTTTGTTAATAAAAATCTTTAAAGCATGCCCTGAGAGGCAATATCCATGCGGCCTGCAGGGCATGTGCTTTGGAGGTAGCTTAAATAGGTTGCTGAATCAAAGTAGTTAGCACAAACCCATTTGCGCACAAATTAAGAAATACACATTCTTGTCACATTTGTCATCTAAATTGTGCGGTTATATTTAGAGTGTAAAATATGCTTGCATCATGAAATTTCAGCAACACCTCAGTTTTAATAAGTCATTAAGTCTTCATATGCTCATCAAAATACTGATCGATCCAGTATTGATGATTGCGACACTTTTTTTTCTGGCAATTTACTATGAAGATAAATTAAGCTCTCAGTATGTTGTGTTGGCTATCATGTTGTTTGCGCTAAGTTTTCCTGGTACTTGGGCGAATTCAAAAAGCTTAAGAAGTGATGTCTTTAATACCACCTTGCAGTGGTTTTCGGTATTAGGTTTACTGGTATTTTTTGGTTATGTAACAGGTTTTTTAAATCATTTTCCGCTACAGGTGATATTTTCATGGGCATTAGCGACCCCACTCACGCTCATTCTATTTCACCAGTTGGCCAATCGATATTTATCCAGCAAATACTATATTGCAAGTGTTAAAAAAACTGCGGTGATTGTGGGTGTGAATGCGCTTAGCCATCAACTTCAAGAGCGAATAAATGCTAATGTTGAGCATGGTATTGAGTTAAAAGGTTTTTTTGATGTGATTTCGGAACGTCCGCCGGAGCAAATACCACCAATCAGCACGCCACTTGTGGGTAATATTGAGCAGTTATCCAGCTATGTGAAGCAGCATGCAATCGACATTATTTATATCGCCTTGCCGCCATCGTTACATTCACACATTATGCTGTTGTTAGACGATTTAAAAGACACCACCGCCTCCATCTATTTTGTCCCCAATTTCTTTTTGGCGGATTTAATTCAAGCACGTATCGACGAAATTGATGGTATGCCGATTGTTGCGATGTGCGAAACACCATTTTCTGGCTTTAATGGCTTTGTAAAAGGCCTTAGCGACCTTATTTTTGCAAGCATCATTTTATGTTTAATTTCACCATTGTTAGTTTTATTGGCGCTAGGCGTTAAATTGAGTTCACCTGGCCCGATATTGTTCAAGCAAAGACGTTACGGCTTGGATGGTCACGAAATTGTGGTGTATAAATTTAGATCGATGACCGTGACTGAAGATGGCGCAGTGGTAACGCAAGCGAAAGTGAACGATAAACGAGTCACGCCGTTCGGTAAGTTTATACGCAAAACGTCTTTGGATGAATTGCCACAGTTTATCAATGTGCTGCAAGGCAGAATGAGCATTGTAGGGCCAAGGCCGCATGCGATTAGCCATAATGAAATGTATCGCAAAGTGATTAAAGGCTATATGGTCAGGCATAAAGTAAAGCCAGGCATAACGGGTTGGGCGCAGGTGAATGGTTTTAGAGGTGAGACCGAAACCGTTGAAAGCATGAAAAAGCGTATTGATTACGATATTGATTATCTTAAAAAATGGTCCTTGGGTTTGGATATTAAAATAATTCTTAAGACCGTGTTGCTAGTTTTTAAAGATGCAAAAGCCTATTAGATGTAATCAATAAGTCTTAAATCTATAGTCCAATATGACTATGTTTCAGCGTAGCGCAACCTCAACAATTGTCATAATCACTCGATAAACTGGGCACAAGTATCAAATCACTTATCTAAGTCGTGTCTATTTATTTGGAGTTTAAATTGAAAACGTTTAAAAATTTCGCTGTGGCAGTATTGTTTAGCGTGGCAAGTGTAAGTGCTTTTGCAACTGATATTCTTACAACACTTTCTGTTCCTGCCTTGCCAGCCTCATTGGCCTATAGCCAAACACACTCGGAGCCTGTAGGTACGACTTTTTGGGATGACTACTATTTTACTATTCCAGCTGGTTTTGCGAACTCAGTGACTTCGACAATTACCGCTGACAGCGCTTTGGGTTTAAGTAATTTGCAGGCACGTTTATATATGGGCAACACGCACCAAACTGGAGCAGTTGTTCCTGGCACCTTGTTATCAGCATGGGGCACTACAGTGGTTTACAGCCCAACAGTTTCAGCTACTACCGTTGTGTTAAATCCGTTGTCATTAGCAGCTGGCACCTACACATTGCAAATTAGAGGTACGGTCTTTGGTACAAGTGGCGGCTCTTACGCAGGTGTGTTAAATCTCACCAATCCAGTTCCAGAACCAGAAACCTACACCATGCTATTGGCAGGTTTGGGCTTGATGGGCTTTATGGCACGCCGTAAGAATGTAAATACTTAAATAAAAATATACGCCCTGCGACCCGCATGGATATTGGTCTGCAGGGCAACTATTTTTAACCTTTCAAACATTCCAGCGCTGTCAGCTCTGACTTATTACTGTCTTAAGTTGATGCTATAGTTTGTTGATGAAAAGTACTATTGTTTGGTTGTGCTCCCTACTGCTTTCGCTGTCTGGAGATTTGTTTGCGGCAGATTCTAGCATCAGGCCGAAGAACGTTGCTGTTGTCGTCAATACTGCAAATGCCAATAGCGTTGAAATTGGTAATTATTACCTCAAACTGCGCGATATACCAAAGCGCAATCTCATTAAAGTCAGCATTCCTGATAGCCCCAGAAAGCTCACTGCCGAGCAGTTTAGCCAGCTTAGGCAACAAATCGTAGAAAAACTCAATCCAGACATTGAGGTGATTGTGCTGGTTTGGACTGCGCCTTATGCGGTAGGCTGCAACTCAATTACAGCAGCGCTGACATTGGGTTACGATGCCAGCCAGTGCGAGAGTACTTGCAAGCCTGGCAAGCAAAGCCCTTATTTTGATAGCGCTTCCAAACGCCCATCAGAGCTTGGTTTGCAGCTCAGCATGCTATTGCCGACTGAATCTATTAAAGATGCAAAATCTTTAATAGAGCGCGGCGTGCTGAGCGGATTTAATATCAATGAGGCGAGCGCCTATTTTGTCATTACTTCAGATAAGCAACGTAATACAAGATCTGCATTTTTCCCTAAATCTACCAGCATTACTGAGAAAAAACTCATGGTGAACACGCTTTATGCCGATAGTATCCAGCATAAAAAAGACATTATGTTTTACCAGACTGGACTGATTAGCGTACCAAATTTAGACACTTTAGCTTTTCTACCAGGCGCAGTAGCAGATCATCTGACATCAACAGGAGGCGACTTGCTAGACGGATCACAAATGAGCAGCTTAAAGTGGCTGGAAGCGGGCGCTACAGCAAGCTATGGCACAGTGTCCGAGCCATGCAGCTATTGGCAAAAATTTCCTAATTCGTCCGTGTTGCTTGCGCATTATCTATCGGGTGAAACAGTGGTCGAGGCCTACTGGAAGAGCGTGGCGTGGCCTGCACAAGGCATATTTATTGGCGAGCCACTTGCAGCGCCGTATTGTCGCTACTGCGCACTAAGCAACTAGGCTTGAAGTAATTAGACTTGAAGTAATTAGACTTGATATAACTATATTTGGGCATTATCGCAAATATCATACTACGACATCCATCATAAACACTACCCAATCGGGCTATTCTAGTCCGAACGGCTTATATTTATAGGCCGTATAAATTTAAATTGTCACAAATAAGTTTTACTCTCTAAATCCCCCTTTTTTAAATTTATTTTTTAGGAGTATTGAAATGAGAGTTTTGAACATAATGACGGTATTAATAATGCTGCTTTTGGCAATGCCAGCAATCGCTTCAGACAGAGATCGCGATGATCATAAAGGCCATAAGCATGACCGCTATCAATGGCTTGAGAGTGAAAATAAGCATGGCAATAAACACGCCTCGCCTAAGAACCTGCAAGCTTCTTCCAAGAGCCTGTTTGTGGCGACTTCAGGCGAGGTGATTTTAACTTTTTTATCTAAGTCAGCAGCTTATTCAAGCGATCTTTTTTTAGTAGGTACGCCTGACAGCATTCTAAACAATCAAACAGCCGAGGGTGGGCAACAATTCTCTTTAGGCAGTTTTCTTGCAGGTACTGAGCTAGTATTCAAAATATTCGTGAATGATACTGGGCATACCTTTTTTAATGGAATAGCAGCAAATAACCCCGACAATAAGCTTCATGCGGCTTATAAAGCGCGATCTGGCAAGCCACTCATTGTTGGATTTGAAGATCTGTACGGCGGAGGAGACCGAGACTATAACGATTTGAAATTTTCTCTCAGCAATGTGGTGATTGGCAATACTCCAGTTGTTGCAGTTCCAGAACCAGAAACTTATGCCATGATGTTGGCAGGATTATTCGTCATTGGTGCATTAAAACGCCGTAAAGCAGCGCACTAAATATTATGCTTTTATATACAAAGCGGCTTTTGTATAAAGTCGCTTTTTATTTTTTTAGAGCAGGGCGCATATTTAACCCAACTAGTCATGAATATTTAATATTTCAACTTTATACTGAAATAATAAGCCAAATTAAACCTCAAAAAAATTGAAAGCATCAGCCATGAAAGCCATGATTTTAGCCGCTGGTAAGGGCACGCGTGTTAGGCCATTAACGTATGAGCTACCTAAGCCGATGATTCCAATTTTAGGTAAACCAGTCATGGCTTACTTAATCGAACATCTGGCCAGACACCACATCAATGAAGTGATGGTGAATGTGAGTTATTTGCACGAAAAAATACAAAATTATTTCGGCGATGGGCATCGATTCGGCATTGAGATTGGCTATTCATTTGAAGGCGACATTAGCAATGGCATGATTATTCCCAGCCCAGTAGGCTCGGCTGGCGGTATGCGAAAGATTCAAGATTTTGGCGGATTTTTTGATGAGACTACGATAGTGATATGCGGTGACGCGATTATTGATTTAGACATTACCGCAGCCGTTAAAGAGCATAGGCGCAAGGGCGCGCTAGTCAGTCTGGTGGCCAAAGAAGTAGCAATGGATAAAGTGTCTGGCTACGGCATTGTGTTGACCGATGAAGATGGCAAAATCACCTCGTTTCAAGAAAAGCCTAGGCAAGCAGAAGCGCGCTCAAATCTAGCAAGCACGGGTATTTATATTTTTGAGCCAGCAGCGCTTGATTTAATTCCTACGGGCAGCACCTTCGATATGGGCTCTGATTTATTCCCGCTACTGGTAGAAAAAAACTTGCCCTTTTATGCCATTAATCAGCCCTTTAACTGGATAGATATTGGTGTTGTGTCTGACTATTGGGAAGTGATGCAGCAAGTCATGCGCGGCGAAGTGCCTTCTATGAGCATGCCTGGGAAGCAGGTAAAACCTGGGGTTTGGACGGGTTTAAATGTGCATATCGACTGGGAAAATACAAAAATAACAGGCCCAGTTTATATCGGCTCTGGTGCGCGCATCGATAAAGGCACAGAAATTATAGGCCCCACTTGGATTGGCGACGGCTGTCATGTGCAGCGTGGCGGGCGCGTAGTACGTAGTGTGCTGTTTGAATACACGCGTGTTGGCCAAGATTATAGTTTTGACGAGATGATTGTGTGCGGCGAGTACTGCGTAGATAGGCACGGCAGAATGTTGCATGTCGATGACGACACCTGTAACTTGATTTGGTCAGATGCGCGCGAAAAAGTAATTTATCCAATGAATTACGCGCAAGCGAGACTCTAAACTACTCCAGAAAAAACTCACTATTTGGATTATGACAAAACTGTCACAAATCTGAAATTTTACTGAAATCAAGATTAAGTAAGATTGTCATTTAAATTTAATTGATTACAAACTTAACCCATGTTGAATATTAAGTCCTCAAAAGGTTTCACGCTACTTGAGCTGCTAGTAGTGATGGTAATTATTGGCCTACTGGCGGGCTATGTTGGCCCTAAGTATTTTGAGCAAATTGGCAAATCTGAAACCAAAACTGCGCGCGCGCAAGTGGATGCTTTGGGCAAAGCGCTAGATCAATATCGCATTGATGTTGGGCAATATCCGACTTCAGAACAAGGTTTGGCGGCGTTGAATAAAAATACTGGAAATATAGCAAAGTGGCAAGGGCCATATCTTAAAAAAGGCGTACCAAATGACCCTTGGGATAAGCCTTATCTTTATAAATCCCCAGGCGAGCATGGAGATTACGATCTTTCTTCTTTAGGCAAAGATGGCCAGCTCGGCGGCGCTAAAGAATCTGAAGATGTATTGAGTTGGTAGCCTTCAATATCCAATGGAATTTCAAGTTAAAGCCTTACGCGGTAGAGAAATTGTCCTTCTGAATATCTCAGCAGCACATCCTGAAGACGCAAGCGCACAAGCAAAAGCCCGCGGTTTCAGCCCGCTTGGTATTCAAGCTAAATCGACATCATTCATTAACAAAAGCAGTAAAAAATTTCCACTAGCACTTTTTAGCCAAGAGCTACTGGCCTTGCTGGAAGCAGGGCTAAATCTGGTTGAAGCCATAGAAACACTGGCAGAAAAAGAGCAAAGCGGTGTAATAAAAAGCACTTTAGATACTATGTTGCAAGCGCTTTATCAAGGCCAAACATTCTCATCCGCGCTGGAGCTGCAACCTGCGGCATTCCCCATGTTGTATATCGCCACAGTGCGCGCAAGTGAAAAAACGGGCGATTTGGCCGAATCACTCACGCGCTATGTCAGCTACGAGCAGCAACTTGGCTTGCTGAAGAAAAAAATAGTCAGTTCCTCTATTTACCCCATATTGTTAATGGCGGTTGGTAGCTTGGTGATACTGTTTTTAATGGGTTTTGTGGTGCCTAAATTCAGCAAAATTTACGAAGATACGGGCGGAAATTTACCCTTTTTATCTCAAGTTTTACTGGCTTGGGGCGTGTTTTTAGAGAGTCATGGCAAAGAGCTACTGATGGCGCTGGGCTTAGGCGCGCTGGGTTTGACTTACGGCTTATCTTTGCCCGCACTAAGAAAGTGGTTCATACAGTTGCTTTGGCGTATTCCAGCTTTAGGGCAACGATTAAGAATTTTTCAGCTGGCACGGTTTTATCGCACTTTGGGCATGTTGTTAAAAGGCGGCACGCCCATTATCGCTGCGCTAGGTTCTGTGACTGGCTTGTTAGACGCCGCTTTGCAATTGAAAATGAAGCAAGCCTCTGTGGCTATTCAAGAAGGTCAGCCCATTTCAATGGCAATGGATCAAGCTGGATTAACCACGCCAGTGGCCTTGCGTATGCTACTTGTGGGCGAACGCAGCGGAAAAATTGGCGACATGATGGAGCGCATTGCTGCATTTTATGATGAAGAATTATCGCGCTGGATAGATTGGTTTACGCGTCTTTTTGAGCCACTTTTGATGTTGTTTATCGGCTTAGTGATTGGTGTGGTGGTGCTGCTGCTGTACATGCCAATTTTTGAGCTGGCGGGGAATATTCAATGAGCGCGCAATTACAAGAAGTCATGATTGCACCGATTGTGAATGCGCCATTAGCGGCAATTACCGCCACGCAAATCAAGCAAGCTAAAGCGCAAGCGCAGTTGCAGCAGCGCCGCACGCTGGAAGTGCTGGAAGAAATCACAGAATATGACCAAGAGCAGTTTTTGTATGCGCTTAGTCGGGCTTTGCATTTTTCTGCAATTGAGATGAAAGAGCTGAATACTTTGTCACCCGCTTTTGAGCGGGTGGCATTTTCTACGGCGCAACAAAAAGAATGTTTAGCTTTTAATACTGAAGAAAATAAAGTGGTATTGGTGTTTGCAGATCCGTTTAATGAGGGTTTGCAGGATTGGGCTTTGGAGCATGTAAAACAGCCAATTACTTGGCGTTTAGCACATAGAAGCGATATTGCCGCTTTTTTGGCGCGACACGAAGAAACCATGCGCGCGATGGATGGGCTGAATGACAATGCCCACAACGCAAGCGCTGATGCGGATGAGGCGGTTGCACATTTATCTTTAAAATCGATTAACGAAGACAGCAATCCAATCATCAAGTTAATTAACTCCACGCTCTACGACGCGTTAAAGGTTGGCGCGAGTGATATTCACCTTGAATGTACCAATGCGGGATTGTCGGTTAAATATCGCATCGACGGCGTCATGGCGGGCGTGGGCGGTATGCAAGGTTCTGACAATGCCGATCAAGCTATCTCACGCGTTAAAGTGATGGCGCAGCTTGATATTGCCGAGAGAAGAATCCCGCAAGATGGCCGTTTTAAGGTGGTGGTGCAAGGCCGTGAAGTGGATTTTCGGGTTTCTATTATGCCAAGCGTGTTTGGTGAAGATGCCGTATTGCGCGTGCTAGATAGAAAAGCGCTGTCAGAAGAAGCGCAAGGGTTAAGCCTGCAAGCATTGGGTTTTGATGCAAAAATTATTAGCCAATTTAGACGTTTAGCCAGCGAGCCTTATGGCATGGTGCTAGTGACAGGCCCCACGGGTAGCGGCAAAACAACTTCGCTTTATGCGGCAATTTCTGAGGTAAATACAGGTCACGACAAAATTATTACGATTGAAGACCCAGTCGAATATCAGTTGCCAGGCGTGTTGCAAATTCCAGTAAACGAGAAAAAAGGCCTCACTTTTGCGCGTGGTTTGCGCTCTATTTTGCGGCACGATCCAGACAAAATTATGGTGGGCGAAATTCGCGACTCAGAAACCGCGCAAATTGCCGTGCAAGCCGCGCTGACAGGACATCTAGTCTTTACAACAGTCCACGCAAACAACGTGTTAGATGTCATCGGCCGCTTTATGCACATGGGTGTTGATCCGTATAACTTTGTCTCCGCCATGAACGGCATTATGGCGCAGCGTTTGATTCGCACCATTTGCTCGCACTGTGCCGAAGACGTGCAGCCAGATGCACAATTGCTAGAGGATTCTGGCATTTCGCTAGAAGTGGCGGCGGGTATGCGATTTAAGTTTGCCAAGGGTTGCGGGCATTGTCGTGGCACAGGTTATCGCGGCCGTAAAGCGGTGGCGGAATTGTTAATATTAAATGATGAACTGCGTGAAATGATTGTGGCGCGCGAGCCGATAAGAAAACTAAAAGAAGCCGCAAAACGCAGTGGTATGCGTACCATTCGCGAAGCGGCGATTGAAGCTGTGGGCAACGGCCTGACTACTTTGCAGGAGATAAATCGTGTCACTTTTGTTGCCTAATCAATTGACGGTCACCTTAAGCAAAGACAGCGTTGCGGTGATACACCAATCGCGCGGCTTGCGTAACCGTATTTTGCAGCAGCAACATGTTGCGTTAAATAGTGATTTTGATACCGAAAAGCCTGCTTGGCTGCAAGCCGCTGGCAAGCTTGAAAGTGTGTTGGTATTAATGCAAATTAAGCCTAAAACGACCATGCAAATCATCATTTCAAACGATTTTATGCGTTATTTAATGCTGCCCTACAGCCCAATATTCATGCGGCCTACAGAGCAACATGCTTATGCAGCTGCAACTTATCGCGAGATATATGGCGCGGTTGCCGATGCTTGGCATATTAAGCTGCATGATGCGGCGCCAAATCAAGCCACTTTGGCGGCGGCGATGGATGAAAAATTGCTAGAGACACTGCAGAGCATTTCACTTAAACATCAGCTTAAATTGACCAGCGTACAACCTTATTTAATGCGTGTTTTTAACAACTTAAGTAAGCAGGTGGGCAAGCTGAATGGCTATTTGGCTATTGTAGAATTAAGTGTGGAATCAGGACGATTGTTACTGTTAAACATGCTGAAAGGCCAATGCCAAGACATACGCACTATTGCTGTAGCTGACGATTGGCAAGCTGAATTAAAACATTTATTAGCGCGTGAATTGATGCTGGATGAGATTACAGCTAGAGAAGTTTTAGTGTATGCGCCAACTCAAAAAAACATCAAGCTCAATGCAATTGAAGGTTGGCACATTCGTCGGGTTGGGCAAACGGATAAGAAGCTAGCTGCCGACAAACCGTTTGCGCTATTTGAGGCAGCAGCATGAGCCAACAGATAGATTTAGATTTTATTCAAACCCCATTTTTGTCGCTGACAAGATTTAGTTGGTTTAGTCTATTTTTATTGGTGGCTAGTTTGGTACTGGCTTTATTCACTTGGCAAACTTATCAAACTAAGCGTGTTGAGCATCTTGAGCTTGAGGCAAAACTTACCGAAGCAAATCAGCAACAGCAACAAAAACTGCCCGTCAAACAAGTGCCAGTTAGTATTCAGCCAGAGCAATTAAAACAGATGCAAGAAACGGTAAACGCTTTAGCTGTTCCGTGGAATGCGCTTTTTGAAGCCATCGAGCAATCTGACCAAAAAGACATTGCCATACTAAGTTTAGAGCCCAATAGCCAAAAGCAACAAGTGGTGATGACTGGCGAAGCGAAAAACTTGCAGGTCGCGCTGGCTTACATTACGCAGCTTGAAAACCAGCCTGCGCTTAGCCAAGTTTTTTTGCAAAAACATAGCATCGATGAGGCAAATGTGTCAAAACCAGTCAGTTTTACCATATTTGCAAAATGGAAAATTCAATAGCGATGACCAAAATCAACTTTAATTATGGTGTTTGGTTGGCGCTTAAGTTTTTTAAAAACATAGGGCCGCTTGGTTTGGCTGGCTTAGCTATTTTACTGGGCTGCTGCTTGTTTTATGTATTGTTGGCGTTGCCGTTAAATGTGCAAATAATTACGGCACAACAACAGTTAGAGAATGTTCAAGCTAATGAAATTACGCCGGTCAGTGTGAAGGAAACTCCAGCGAATGACAGGTCGCAAGATATTGCCGCCATTAAAAAAATGCTCCCCGAAGCCAATACTTTGCACGATAGGTTAGGCTTAATAGACAAAGCCGCGTTTAAGCAGGGCTTGCGGCTCAATCGGGGCGATTATAAATTTACCCAGATTAAACAAGACAAAGCCGCTGGTAATCAATACGCATCGCGCTATGAAATTGTGCTGCCTGTCATTGGGCAATATGTGCAAATCAGGCAATTTATCGCCAATGTTTTATATTCGCAGCCAGCACTTGCGCTAAGTAGCGTAAAAATTCAGCGAGAAAATGCCTTGGCTGCCAATGTGGAAGCGAGATTGGTGTTTGTGTTGTTTTTACAGGGAGATTCTCTGTGAAAACGCATCAGCTTGAAAACGCTAAACCATCTAAAGGTTTGCTAGCTTTGCTGGCGGTCGCCGTGCTACTGACCTTATGGACTTTTTTGCAAAGTGGCGATGCCGAAAATGCGGGTGTAGTTGAACTTGCAGACGAGCGCTCACCAGCCATTGCGAAGCCAAACCAAACCGAAACAACAAGCTTGGGTGGCAATTCGATTGCCATGAATAATTTAACGCCGAATAGTTTAGAATGGAATAGTTTAAAACGCGAGCCACTTCAAACCAAGCCTATTAATCTATTTAAAGTGCATTCATGGGTGGTTGTGCCGCCAGTCAAAAAAGTAAAGCCCGAGCCACCTCCACCGCCTGCTGCGCCTCCTGCGCCATTTGTTTATATGGGTAAATTAGAAGATACGCCAAAAAATACACAGATATTTTTGCTGGCCAACAGCAAGCTTTATACGACTCGAGCTGGTGAAAAAATAGACCAGCAGTGGCGTTTGGATGCCGAGGACGCTAATACCTTAAGGCTAACTTACTTGCCCCTTAATTTGTCCCAAGTGCTTTCAAAAGCAGCTAGGCCATTACCAATGGCTGTGCCAATGACTGCTCCAGTGGCAGAAGCGAACCTCTAAAAGGAAAGATGAATGAAGCCCCGTCACAATAATCAACGTCACAATAAGCAACAAAAATATATGCGAGTGATAAGTTTGCTTTTGATCGCCATGCACATGACTAGCTGCGCTTTTGCGCCTTGGGAGAAAACTACAGATAAAACCAAAGCCACCGAAACGCAAGTGGAGGAAGCCAAGAAAGAACTTACAAAAGAGCCTGAGGCGGTGGTTAAACGTAAAAACTTGCTAGTGACGACTGAGTTGGCATCTACTAAATTGTTTGCAGAGGCAGAGCAAGCACGCATAAAAGGCAATTATGAAGAAGCTATTGCTTTGTATGACAAAGTGCTGAGCTTTTTGCCAGACGACCCAAATGCGCTCAATGGAAAAGTTAAAGTGGAACGTGAGTTGGCG
Organism: Methylotenera sp.; assembly: GCA_031381645.1. Lineage (GTDB taxonomy): Bacteria > Pseudomonadota > Gammaproteobacteria > Burkholderiales > Methylophilaceae > Methylotenera_A. Next base: position 23,978 of record JANMYB010000015.1, on the reverse strand, counting down.
CAATCGAAAAAGCTCAGCACAGCCAGCGACTTGATTGCAAAAAATAATATAGCTGAAGCAAAAGAATCGGTGCATCAAGTGCTTTTAGAGAATCCGCATAACGCCAAAGCGCTAAGCTTGCAGCAGCAGCTCAATGAAAAATCACCAGCCTCAAGTAGCAGGCCGCCGCAACTTAAACCGCAGTCAGACAAGCCAGTGACTTTGGAGTTAAGAGACGCCAATATTAAAGTGGTGTTCGAGGCATTATCGCGTGCGACGGGGATCAATTTTATTTTAGATAAAGACATTAAGCCAGATGCCAAAGCCAGCATATTTATTAAAAAAGCGCGCATAGAAGATGCGCTGGATATGGTGCTTTCTAGCAACAGTTTGCAGAAAAAGGTATTGTCAGAAAATACGGTTTTGGTGTTTGCGAGCACGCAACAAAAGCTAAAAGATTATCAAGATTTAGTGATTCGCAGTTTTTATGTGAGCAATACAAGTGCAAAGCAAGTTTCCGCATTGATTAAATCTATGCTTAAAACTAAAGATATTTTTGTGGATGACCGATTGAATATGATTGTGATGCGCGATACGCCAGAAGCGGTGCGTATAGCGGAGAAATTGGTTGCAGCGAATGATTTAGCCGACCCCGAAGTAATGTTAGAGATAGAAGTGCTAGAAGTCAGTCGCAGTCGTTTGCAAGAGTTGGGGGTGGAATTTCCGAATCGTATCGCTGTAAACAGCCTCATTCCAATTACTACCGTCACTTCTGCAACAGGCGTGGTTGCTAGCTCTACCGTTGATACAGCATCTCAATTGACTTTGGCTGGTTTGCTTAATATCAATAAAAATAGGCTCGACGTATCACCTGATCCCGCAGTCAATTTTAGAAAAACTTCGGGCGATGTGAATTTGCTTTCAAACCCGCGTATTCGTGTGCGTAATAACGAAAAAGCCAAGATTTTGGTGGGCGATAAAGTGCCGATTATTACCACAACTTCTACTGCCAATGTCGGGATTTCTGAGAATGTGACTTATGTAGATGTTGGCTTGAAGCTAGACGTAGAGCCGCGCATCACTGCGGATAATTATGTGAATATTAAAGTGGGACTTGAGGTGAGCTCGCTTGGCGAAAGAACCACCACTAGAAACGGCGCTACCGTATTTACTATTGGCACGCGTGATGCCAATACGGTGTTGCGCTTGAAAGATGGCGAAACGCAAGTGTTGGCAGGCTTGATTTCTGATGATGAGCGAAAAAACTCCAGCAAGTTACCTGGTTTAGGCGATATTCCGTTACTGGGCAGATTGTTCGCTAATCAGCAAGATCAAAAATCTAAAACAGAAATTGTGCTGGCAATTACGCCACGCATTATTTCTAACATTGTGCGGCCAAATGCGGAGATTTCTGAGTATTGGTCGGGTACGGAAAGCGTGATTACTGATAAACCACTGATTAATGCACCAGTTTCAAATAGACCTTTATCGTCTCAGGATATTGAAGCTATGTCGCCTCAAGAAAGAATGAGAGAACAAATGCGCTTGAGGCGAGAAAGTATTAATTCACAAGAGCCGCAAGCTGTGGAGCCAGCAGCAGAAGCGCCAGCAGCAGAAGCGCCAGCAGTCACGCCGCCACCGCAGGCGGCAGACCCTGCCGCTGCTGCGCCGCCGCCAATTATAGACCCAGTAAATCCTCCGCCAGCACCATGAGTTATCGTAATAAGGGCTTTACGCTAATTGAGCTAATAGCCACAGTAACGATTGTTGCTGTATTAGCCAGCGCTGCTTTGCCCATGCTGCAGATGACTGTGCAAAGAGCGAAAGAAAACGAGCTACGCGCGAATCTGCGCCAAATTCGTGAGGCGATTGATGCTTATAAAAAATTAGCAGATATTCCAAATGGTCCTATAAAGAAAATTGAGGGGAAAACTGGCTATCCTCCGAATTTAGAGGTGCTAGTGGAAGGGATTGTGGATGAAAAAGATCCGAATAAAAATAAAATTAGATTTTTACGCAGAATACCGATTGACCCAATGCGGCCCATAAGTGAGGCTGGTGAAGGCTTAAGCAATCATTGGGGCTTGCGTAGTTATGAAAGCGAAGCTGACGACCCGAAAGCAGGTGACGATGTTTATGATGTCTATTCTCTCAGTTCGCAAGTAGGTATTAATGGTGTACCTTATGCGCAGTGGTAAAAAAGGTGGTTTTACTTTAGTAGAATTGCTAGTTGTATTAGCAATTTTGGCGCTATTACTCACACTTGCAGTGCCGCGCTATTTTAACGGGATTGAGCGCGCTAAAGAGGCAACGCTTAAGCAAGACCTTGTTACTTTGCGTGAAAGCATCGATAAATTTTATGCCGATACTGGGCAATACCCTAAAACATTAGAAGACTTGGTTGAACGCAAGTATATACGCAAACTGCCGATAGACCCCATCACTGAGAATGATGCAACATGGGTGTTTATAGCACCAGAGCCGCCATTAGCAGGCGATATTTATGATATTAAAAGTGGCGCGCTAGGCACAGCAAAAGATGGCAGCAGATATGCAGATTGGTAAACTCAAGCAATGCGGCTTCACTTACATTGGCTTGTTGATGGTGATTGCGATTGCGGGCATTGGCATGGCTGGCGTAGGCATTGTGTGGCATCAGGATGCACAGCGTGAGCGCGAAAAAGAGCTGCTATTTATTGGCGATGAATATCGTGACGCAATCGGTAGTTATTACGAAAATAGCCTAGGCCAAACCAAGCAATTTCCAGCAACGTTAGAAGATTTAATTGTGGATAAGCGCTTTCCCATTATCAAACGTCACTTGCGTAAACTTTATAGCGACCCGATGGCGTTTGGTAAACCGTGGCAATTGGTTTTGCAGCAAGGCCAAATTATTGGTGTATATAGCGCATCGAAACAAACGCCAATTAAGAAAATAGGCTTTCAAGCCCCATATGAAACATTTGGTGAGGCGGCAGAATATAGCGACTGGAAATTTATTTATACGCCAGGTTCAATACCAGTGAATAACATTATCCCAAATACAAGCTCGTAAATATTAAAAAACACTGCCCTGCAGCCCAATATCCATGCGGTCTGCAGGGCATCTATTTTCAAGTTTTATATGCTAATTTACGAATATTGCTTATAATATTTAAGCACTTTGGGCACGTAACGTATGGTTTCTTTGTAGGGCGGAATACGGTTGCTGTATTTTTGCACAGCGCCAGGGCCTGCGTTATATGCCGCTAGAGAAAGTTTCAAATCCCCATTAAACAGAGTGAGCAATTCCTTCAAATATTTAGATCCCGCTAAAATATTTTGTTTCGGGTCATTTTTATCTTTTACATTAAAGCGGCTGGCGGTGGCCGGCATTAATTGCATTAAGCCGTACGCACCTTTGTGAGATTTTGCGCGCGGGTTATGTTTTGATTCTGTTGCAATCACGGCGTGGATTAAAGCGGGTTCCAGCGCTGTTTCGTTAGCCGCCTGCAACACTTCCTGATGATATGGTAACTGCTTAGTGCTAGCTTTTTTTTGGTTAACGGCCTGCGCAATTGCTAGCGCTTGCAGCGCTACTGGCTCTTCAATCCTTATGGCGTAATAGGTATCTGGCTCGGCATTGCCGATGCTAATTTCATCTGCTTGAGATAAGTCCACATACACGTCAGCCATTGCAAAGTGAGGTGATATTAAGCAACCAAAAACTAATACTGCTATGCCAATTATTTTCATCAATCTATTATCAATGACCAATATGACAATTGTTTGAACAATTTTGAATGCCTATATTTTTGTTATAAAACTGTAAGAAAACTGCCATTTAGATTTAATGCAGTTGTCACTAAAGCTATTCAAAATCGCCAGAACTAAAAAAGTTTAGAAGAACTATCATCCTTACTCTACTAAATACTGAAATACCAATAAATACAAACTTGGGCTTGAATGAGGAGCAACGTACTGTATTTATGGAGGTTATTGCCGAATCGTTACGCGTTTCGCAACGCCCACATTTATTTAATTGGCTGCAAGGTAACTTTCAATATTTGCTTGGCCACGATGTCATGATATGCGGTATCAAAACTTCTGACAGTGATTCTTATGAGTATGAATTTTTTACCAGCTCCCGTTACTTCAGTGAGATTCAATTTAATGAGGTCGTCAAAGCAGAGTCGGGGATAATTAGCCAGGTTTTAAAGATATGGAAAAAAACTGGATTACCATTGTTTGTTAACAATTTAATTCAACCCTCAAACCATAACAATTATTCAGTCATCAATATTGATGAGACTTCGTTAAAACAATCAGAACTTTTCAATCTCATCGCCTATGGCTTTGGTGACCATCACAGTAAGATTTCTACATTTATTGTTTTTAGCCGGCTATCAAAACAGCCAGACTTAAATACTGCGCATATTTTAGAGTTACTTATGCCGCATCTGCATTGCGCTTTAATTCGGGTGGCAAGCAATCGCGGCAATGTGGTTTCTAGTGCTGGCAAAATATCTCAAAAAATTACGGGTAGAGAATCAGAAATTCTGCAATGGGTGCATATGGGTAAAACCAATTGGGAAATTTCCTCTATTCTAGATATCAGCCCGCTGACAGTTAAAAATCATGTACAAAATATTCTGCGCAAACTTGATGTGCAAAACCGCGGACAGGCCGCCATAAAGGCTTCTAAGCTTGGTTTAGTAAAGATTCTTAAGTAATATTACAATAGTATTTCTCAACATATAGTCCGAACGGACTATGCCATAAATCTCAACCTTAACACTACGCGCACATAATTTCTCGTGGAATTATGTTGTGAATTTTTGCGCATGTAATTAACTAAAACGTATAGTCCAAACAGACTATTTTATTTTTTCAGCGTGTCACAACAGGTCGGTAAATTGGCAACATCGCTTAATAGTTAACACAAAGCGATTGTTGGTTTAGCCTGAATTTTTTAGCGGGCATGTAAAGATGTACCTTTTTTATTTTTTTGGGAGATTTAAATGAAATTTCAATTAAAAGCATTAGCAGCTGCCGCAATTTTAGCCGCTTCTATTCCAGCTCAAGCGGCCATTGATAGTGCAGCTTCAGGTAATGGCTCTATGATCTTGACATTGTTAGATACTGTTTCTGGTGTTTCAGCAGGATTCGATTTAGGTAAAAATTACCTAGATTTTAACCAAGTTGCAGCATCTGGTGCAGTAAGCAATGTGACTAATCCAGGTACAAGTTTTTCATGGGATTTAGCTGGTAATGCAGATTACTCTGCAGCTTGGACTAGTTTTTTTACTGCAAGTGGATCTGATGCAAATGTCAGATACGCTATTACTGCAGCCGACAATTTAGGTACAGGTGCTGGTCTGCGTGGCTATATTACTACTTATGCTGGCCCTGGCGCTTCACTTACCACTACTGCGTTGATTACTGCAATCGGTAACCATGATACATACACTCAAAATTTGGGTACGCTCGCAGGTAGTACTACAAATACCGCAGCTAATGGTGCTGCGTTTCAATCCCCAGCAACTACTTTCTATCTTGGTAATAAAAACAACAACACAGGTCCTCTTGTTACTGGTGCGCTTGGTGCTAATTTAGGCGTGATCCAATCTGTTTCTGCCGCATCTGTTTTGACATCACCGTCAAACACAATTTTCGGCAACGGCGCATTTTTTAACTTATCTAGCACTGGTGCGCTTGTGTATTCAGTTGCAGCTGTACCAGAGGCTGATACTTGGGCCATGATGATGTTGGGCTTAGGTTTCATGGGTTTTGTAGCACGTCGTAAACAAGCTTAATCATTTAGTTTTAAGCAATAAATTATCTGGCAGAGGCGGCGAGCCTCTGCCTTTAGAGAGACTTTTTTTGGAGAAATATCATGAAATTGACTAAAATTGCTTTGGCAGTAGCTACACTATTAGCATCAACACAGGCATTTGCTGTGCCTGTTACAGCTGCGCAAATCACTGCTGCACAAACTGCTGGTACATTACAACAAGCTTGGATCTCTGGCGCTACTGCACCAACAAAATCTGTTTATGAAGGCTGGGTAGGTTCAGGCGCTGGTGTAGGTTGCGATGCTGGCACTAACACCATCTTTACAAGCCAAGCACTAACTAACACAAGCGTAATACCTGGTTCATTAGGTAACTTTACTGCTTACGCATGTACACGTGCTGGTGTTGTTTCTGTGCTTTACCATACTTTAGATGGCGGTTCATTAATGTACGTTGCGCCACACACCGTGGGCGTACGATTAGCACGTGTTAAATTTGCTGGCACTGGCAATGGCTGCACAGGTAGTTTAAATTACGTTGATGCAACTAATGCGGATAATAACGCAACTGTATTTAAGGGTTGTACACTAATTGGTACTGCATTGCCTGCAGCTGGCGCAAACCCAGCTTTTAATGCAGCTAATGCTGCTGCTGTCGCAGCTGATCCATTGGCACCAGCATTGCCAGTAGGTGGTTTCTCTGATGTTGAAGCGGCGTTATGGCCGGCAGCAATCGGTGGTGGTGATGTTTCTTCTAAAGGTACCGAAGCGTCAGCTAACGTTGGTCAGGCTTTTGGCGTGGTGGCCAGCCGTCCTTTGTACCGTGCTATGCAGGTTGCGCAAGGTATTGCGGCTAATACAGATGCTTTAGACCCAAACTTTGACCCAGCTAATGCACCTAACATCACCAGTGCGCAATACACTTCTCTTATTGCTCAAGGTGGTACCTATCAAACTGATTGGTCACCGATTGTGGGTGCTGCCGGTGTTGGTAAAAAAGTGATTGTAGCACGTCGTGTACAAACCTCTGGTACGCAAGCTAGCTCAACTGCATTTTTCTTGAAAAATCCTTGTACGACTGCTGTTGCGGCAAATTTAAATCCAGCAACTGCGGCTGACTCAACACCTACATTTGAAGTGTTTGAAGGTTCTGGTACAGGTAATGTAAAAACACGCATTACTACAGCAACTAACGCTGCTACCGATAACTTTGCGGTTGGTGTGGTTTCTGCAGAAAATGACTGGCGTGTAGAAACTGCAGCCAGCGGCCAAAACGGTTATCGCTTTCTTAAGGTAGATGGTGTTCACCCAGAGGCTGGTGATACGGCAAATGCACGTGCAACAGCAACTGCTGGCACATATGCGTTCCATATGGAAATGAAAAATTTCGTTGCGAACACTGCCCCAGCCGGTTTTGGTGCAAACATTGTAGGCCAAATCACAGCAGCTTTGTCTAACCCACCAGCAACATCATGTGCTGTATTGCCACGCGGTTTGACTATCAACCCATTAGCTGGTTCTGCCTGTACAGTTGGCGTGCAAGTGGCAAAAGGTACTAACCTAGGTAACAACTGTGCACCAGTATTGTTAACTCAGTAAGCGTTAATTTGGGTGCTGTATTAAAGGCACCTAAATGAATAAGCGCACCCCCCAAAAGGGGGTGTGCTTTTTTGCTAATAATCAGTTACAAATTTTGCATGTTCATCAACTTGCAACATTTGTTTTATATAGTTGTAAAGTTAAATTCTTTGTTTGCTAAGCACATGATAAGTAAAAATAATTTAGTCAAATGTATCATTGTTAATAACTTGTTGTTACCTGCATATGTTTATGCGGGGGATAGTCAGCCGCCCGAAGTTAAGGCTGAAATTAAAGCTGAAGCAAAACAAGAGCAAAAAATTGAAGAAAAAAAAGTAGAAAAGAACCCAAGTTTTAATGTGTTTGAATTTAAAGTGGATGGCAATACGGTTCTAGACAAAGGCAAGATAGAGGAGGCAGTTTATCCATTTTTAGGTGAAACTAAAACGATTGAAGATGTTGAAAAAGCGCGACTAGCCTTAGAAAAAAAATATCAAGATGCAGGTTATTTAACAGTTTCAGTCAGCATTCCGCAGCAAGAAGTAGATTCTGGTGTTGTGAAGTTATTGGTGACAGAAGGTACGGTAGAGCGCTTGCGCGTGACAGACTCTAAATATACATCGTTGGCCGAAGTTAAGTCCCGTGTAACGGAATTTGAAGAAGGAAAGGTACCGCACTTCCCGACCGCGCAACAACAGTTGACCACGGTGAATCGTGGTCAAAATCGCCAAGTGACACCAGTGCTTAGGGCTGGCAAATCGCCAGGTAAAGTAGAGGTGGATTTAAAAGTACAAGATAAATTACCCTTGCATGGTAGCTTGGAGTTGAACGATAAGTATTCGCCAAATACCACAGAGACACGCTTGAATGGTTCGCTACGTTACGAAAACTTATGGCAAAAAGATCATAGCATTGGCATTAGTTTTCAGGTGTCGCCAGAAGATTTAAATGAAGTAAAAGTAGTTTCTAGCACTTATGTGATACCCAGAATGAATGGTGATTATTTTGCAGCTTATGGCGTGATTTCAAAAAGTGACATCGCTGCGGTAGGCGATGTGAATGTGATTGGCAACGGCTATATTGCTGGCGCTAGATATATTCACCCATTGCCTTTGGTTGAAAACTATTATCACAGTTTAACGGCGGGAGTAGATTATAAAGACTTTAAAGAAAGCGTGAATTTACTGGGTTCTGATGGTTTTAAAACGCCGATTTCTTATGTCGCATTTTCGCTTGGTTATGATGGTACTTATCAAGCACAGTCATCACAAACGCAATTAAATATTGCACTTAATTTAGCGCCGCGTGGTTTGGGCAACAAAGAACAAGAGTTTGCCGATAAACGTTTTTTAGCTAAACCAAACTATGCCTATATGCGGGCTGATTTAAAGCACACGCAAAAACTGCCGCAGGACTGGTCTTTGCTGGCTAAGTTAAGTGCACAAATAGCGAATGACCCGCTTATTTCGGCCGAGCAATTCACCATTGGTGGCGTTGATTCGGTACGTGGATATTTAGAATCAAGTGCGCTAGGTGATAACGGCGTATCTGGCACATTCGAGCTACGCACACCACCGCTCATTAAATACATTAACACTGACATGTTTAAAGACAGTATTAAAGAGTTGTATGCCTACACCTTTGCAGATGCGGGATATGTGAGCATTTATGAAGCATTGCCAAAACAAGATAAAAGCAGTGATTTGTATTCTATTGGTTTAGGCGTGAAGCTAAAAGCAGCAAAAGGGCTCTTTACTAATTTAGATTACGCGTATGCGCTTAGTGATTCGGGTGACGTTAAATCGGGCGATGACAGGATGCATTTTAAAGTTGGCTATGAGTGGTAGTTTTAATTTTTAATTAAAAATTAAAAGCAATGAAAAGGAAAGCAAAATGAATCAAGGCATATTTAAATTAGTGTATAGCAAAGTGCTTAATATGCACGTACCAGCCTCTGAGGCAGTGCGAAGCCGTGGGGCTAAAAGCAGTAAGCGCATACGCAAACATGCTAAAAATTTATTTTGCCTTGTGCTGGCGGCCAGCTTTGCTTTCATGGGTAGCGCGTTCGCAGGCCCAGCAGGATTGGTTCCAGGTACACAAGCTTGGATTAATGCCACTATCACAGGCGCCACCAGCAATAGCTTGACCATTACCCAAACCGCACCAAAGGCAATATTAGATTGGCAAAAACTCAACCTGAATGCAGGTGAACTGCTTAAGTTTAATCAGCAAGGCAATCGTACTTGGTCTGCCTTAAATCGAATTCATGATTTAAATCCGAGCATTTTAGATGGCAGTGTTTTTGCCGATGGCAATGTGTATTTCATTAATACCAATGGCATTATTTTTGGCCATAATGCACAGTTTAATGTGGGTTCTTTATACGCTGGCACGCTGGATATTACGGACAATCTTTTCAATGCAGGCATTTTATCTGCCCCATTTAAACCAGTGTTCCAAGGAGTTGGCGGTTTTGTTACCGTTGAGGGTGGCGCTAGACTGAATACTGCAAGTGGTGGCAAGGTATTGTTGTTTGCACCTACAGTCACCAATAACGGCATTATCAATACGCCTGACGGTCAGACCATATTAGCAGCTGGTAAAAAAGTCTATTTACAATCTAGCACAGACCCTGCTGGCTTTATGGTGGAAGTAGATGGCGGTGGAACTGCCACAAACTTAGGTAAAATTGTTGCAGATCGTGGCAATATTACTATGATGGGCTTAGCAGTAAACCAGCAAGGCACATTATCAGCGACGACCTCTGTACGAGCTAATGGCTCGATTCATCTTCTTGCTCAAGATAAAGCAGTCGAATCAGCGGGTGGTGTCGCTGGTGCGCGTAACGGTATAGTGACTTTAGGCAAAGGCAGCATCACCGAAGTAAAACCAGAATACGAGAATAAAGAGGAAACGATAGCTTCACAAGCATTCAAAACTTCTGATGTGAAAATCGAAGCCAGCCTAGTGAATATTGATGGGACTATCAGTGCTAAAGGCGGCAATGTTACTGTCAATGCGCTTAATCCAGCCTCTGCAGAGTTAGTTAGCGAGAATCCTAATGGACTTGAAAACAGAATTTATTTAGGTAATAACGCTGTAATTGAGGTCTCTGGCGTAGATGCGGTTGCGCCCATGTCGCGTAATCAGTTAGAGATTCAACTATTTTCAGATCAATTAAAAGATGCGCCCATATTGCGTGATGGCGGTTTGTTTAAAGAAACCGTTTATGTTGATGCCCGCAAAGGTACACAATTGTTTGATATTGCCCCATTTTTGGCCTTAAAGGGTGCCACTGTTGCAGAGAAAATGACCAAAGCAGGCACTATTAAGTTATCTACGCCAAATGATTTAATTGCAGAAAAAGGTTCGGTAATGAATGTTTCAGGTGGTTCGACCACTTATGAGGCAGGCGCAATCAGAGAGACCAATTTATACTATAACGGTAAATTAGTGCCAATTTCTGAAGCAAAACCAGGCATACCATATGATTTAAAAGCTGATATTTACACGGTAAAAGATGATAAATGGGGCGTTACGCGTGGTTGGGATTTAGTAGGCGGTAGTACAAATAAGTGGGGAGATTTTTACAACAGTAACGGCAGAGACTTGAATACTTTGGTGCTTGGTACAAATGTTGCCAGTTATTTTGAAGGCGGTGACGCGGGTAAGCTAGATTTAACAGCGCCTGGGGATAATAATAATACTCAAAACTTACAATTGGCTGGGCAAGTACTGGCCAATACTAGAGTGAGCACCCAGCAGATGATTAGTCAGACAATTCCTAAGGGCGGTGTATTTATAGCCAGTGCCAATGATTTGTTGATTGCAAAAAACGCAAATGAACTAGCAGCAGGCTTTAATCAAAAACTTTCCAATAATTTTCAGTCTTCGATGAGCAGCGATTTATTTGCACAAGGTTTTAATGACGTTGATCTAACTAAAGTGAATAAGCTAACGGTGAATGAAGCTATTCAGCTCGAGCCTAATGGTAAGTTAGTCATAGGCGGCAGTGCCAATATTAACGCGGACATTATTGCGCCTAGTAGCGATATTAAACTTGGTGTTTTGCCTGGCGCGGTGACTACCGTTGCAGATGGCGTGACAATAAGCAGCGCTGGCACATTCACTAACGATAGAGTTGGCGTTGCAGGGCAGTACTCAAGACCAGCAGCCATCAATGGAGGCAGTATTGATGCAGGGTTAGTGAGTTTTGGTAAGAATGTCACGGTAGATGCTTCTGCAGGCGCTTGGGTAGATAACAAGGGTGTGCTTCATCAAGGTGAAGCGGGTAATATTAAGTTTTCAACATCCAAAACAATTGATGATAGCGTTAAATTACAGGCATATGGTTTTAAACAAAATGGAGAGCTATCTGTTGCTTTTGTTACGCCAAATAATTTAAACGAGCAAACTGTCAACATTGGAGGTAATTTTGGCACAAGCAACATAGATATTGATATTGGCTTAGAGTTTTTTAGCAAAGGCGCATTTTCTAAATATGATATTTCTGCATTTAATGTCAATTTAGGCGGCACTGGCTCAGCGCAAGAAATTTACGCACAGGCAAGCACTTGGCAAATGAACGCAGGCTTTATCAATGCCGCTGGTGGCCAGCCGATGTCATTGGTTGCATCTCCATTTTTACAGCCTGAAACTACACGCTCACCTGTTTCGCTCAGCTTCTCTGCAAGCAAGCTGGGAGGTACATTAACGCTGGCTGAGAATACTACTTTGCGTACTGATAGAGGTGGCAGCGTCAGTTTGGCAGCAGGTAAGCAGGTTAATGTATTAGGCGATATTGTGACGCCTAGCGGTGCAATTGATATTAAGATTAGCGATAAAGATGGCACTCTACTGTATGACCCAACTCAAGCGGTTTTTATTGGCGCTAATGCCAACTTAAGTGCAATCGGCAGCAGTAGTACTTTGCCAGGCTCTCAACCAAACTTGCTCAAAACGCAAGTATTTAATGCGGGTACTATTACTGTAGATGCACCTAAAGGCGCTGTTGTGATTAAAAATGGCGCAGTGCTAGATGTGTCAGGCACTTCGATTGTAAATGATACTAAAACGACAACAGGCTTTACGCGTGAAACTTTACATGGTGATGCAGGTACGATTAAAGTGAGTGCAAGCGACGGCTTATTGTTAGATGGCGCTTTTAAGGGCGCAGCTACTGGCACAGGTAGAGGCGGCACGTTAGATGTGGGCTTTACTAGTACTAAGTTAGACGCTGGTACACCTATTTTAACGGGCAATAGAGAATTTAACATTACCCAACAAAAGCAACTAGTCGCACAGAATTTTGCTCTAGGCGATGCACTGAAAACGCCAGCAGGCAGCGCCTATACTGAAACCAGTACCGATACAATTCGCGCAGGAATTTCAGCAGCCCAAGTGCAGCAAGGTGGCTTTGCAAACTTGAAAGTTAAATCGTTCGCAGGTGATTCTAGCTTAGGCTTAAAAGACTCAATTCAACTAGAAAATGGTTTAAATTTACAATTAGCAGGCAATTTAAAATTAGAGACACCGCAAATCAGTGTAAAAAATGATGGGCTGGCAAAATTAACGGCTAGTCATATCACATTAAAAAGCCCTAACTCTTCGGTGGATAATGCCAGCATTGCAGCTGGAAACGGCAAGTTAATAACACAATCTAAACAGCTTTATATTGACGGTTTAATGGCAATTGCTGGCGTTAAAGAAACTTCAATTAATACAACGCAGGATATTAGCGGCCAAGGCACGCAAATTGCTAAAGATGGTTTGCCAGCAATCGCAGGGGGCTTGGTTGCTAATGGCGATATTAATTTAAAGGCTAGGCAAATTTATCCTAATACCGCAGCCAGCCTCAGTTTTGAAGCCATCGGTGCAAATAGCAAAATTACTGTGAAATCTAGTGGAGTAGCAGCCAAGCCATTGCTTTCAGCAGGCGGAACTTTAAGTCTTACAGCAGCTAATGTTGTGCAAAGTGGTGTTGTAACTGCGCCATTTGGGCAAATAATTGTAGATGCAACAAAGTCAGCCACCTTTACAGCAGGTAGTGTGACTTCAGTTTCTGCTAATAACCAACTGATTCCTTACGGCACTACTGGCACGGGCGGACAAGTCTATAACCAAGCAGCAGGCGTCTCAACGCCTTTGCCTGAAAAAGCCATTACGATTAAATCTGCTAATGTGGATTTGCAAAAAAATGCTGTATTAGATTTGTCTGCTGGCGGCGATATGTTCGCCTATGAATGGGTGCAAGGTATTGGCGGTAGTAAAGATGTTTTAGCGCAACCTAATACCTATGCGGTTATCCCGAATTTGGGGCAAGATTATGCGCCATTTGATCAGGTATATAGTGGTAGCTCAGCCCCTGTAGGTGTTGGCCAATCGGTATATTTAACTGGCGTGCCAGGTTTGGTTGCAGGCACATATACGCTGTTACCAGCGCGCTATGCTTTAGTGCCTGGCGCCTTTTTGGTGGAGGCTAATGTAGCAGGTAGTAAATTACTGCCCACACAAGTTGCGCCACAGTTAGATGGAGCAACCTTAACGACTGGTTACCGCACAGATATTGGCACAGGCGCACGTGACGCCAATTGGTCAACATTCAAAGTAACAGACGGCGCAATTTTCCGCCCAACGGCAGGCACAATTTCTAAGGCACCATCGCAGTATATTCTGACTAGTGCCAACAGTTTTTTTGCAAACCCCAATAAAACAGACGGCAAAAAAGTTGTCTTGCCGCAAGATGTGGGTAGGTTATCTATTGATGCCGCCAAGTTAGCCTTAGATGGCGCGGTTGTTGCCAATAAAGTGGCTGGTGGAGCTGGTTTAAATGTAGATATTAGCTCTACCAATATACGCGTTGTCAGTAACCAAGATTTATCAGACACAAGTAGCTTGCAGCTAACGGCTGGTAGTATTAATGCCTTAAATGCCGAGAGCTTATTGCTGGGCGGTAGCCGCAAATTGCAAAATGGTGTGGTAGAAATTACCACCAATGCAGAAACGGTAAGCGTTGAAAATAATAGTGCCAATATAGTTAAAACACCTGAATTTATTGCAGCAGCAAAAGACAACATTACGGTTAAAACTGGCGCAGCGATCAATACTGGAGTAGCTTCAAAAACACCAGCTAAAACCGTCATTAAAGCTGATGGCGAAGGCGCACTATTAGCATTGTCATCTAATAACGATATTAGCTATAGCCGCACTGGCGGTTCAGCAAGCTCTACTCAAGGCGAGCTTAATATTGAAGCTGGCAGCAGCCTAAAAGCGGGTAATTCGGTGGTGTTAGATGCTACTAAATCAGCAAGTTTATTGAGTAGTGTTAGCTTGCAAGACGGCGGCAGCGCAACCTTCGGCGCGAATCGTATTTTAATAGGCGATGCACCGACTAATATTGTAGGCTTGAATGTGAATGCTGGTGCGCTGACAGCGCTGGGGCAGCTTAAAGCTTTAACGCTCAATAGCTATAACAATATTGATACGTTTGGCAGTGTGGGTTTTGGCAATAGCCAGCTAGATTTAACCATGAATGCCGCAGGTATCGTCGGTCATTTGGCCAAAGGTGAAACTGTCGCGCCCGCCAATGCTGCACCTAGCGTCATTACTGCAAAAACATTTACGCTTAAAAATACACAAAATGCACAGTTTGCAGATGCTACAGACCCCTCTGGTAGAGGCTTGGATATTAACGCCGCTACGGTAAAGCTAGATGGTGGTGAGACGGTAAGTGGAGTAATGCAAATAGCAGGATTCACAAAGTTAAATATCAAAGCAGATGAAATTCGCGTAGTGAATAAGGGCGAAGCCAGTTTTAATGTTGCAGAAACTAAACTTACGACAGGCCTCTTAACGGCAGATACGGCAGCAGATTATAAAATTAATACTAATGAGAAACTTGAAATTGCACAGCTAGCAAATGCTGTAACCAGCACAAACAAAGGCTTTGGCGCCAAGCTGGATATATCAGCTAAAGACTTAACAGTTGCCAGCAATATTGATTTGTCATCTGGCAAGTTGGCACTCGCCGCAACCAATGATTTGAATATTGCAGCTGGTGCAAATTTAAGTGCTGCCTCAACAACTAACACATTTTACGACAAAACGCTGACTGCAAATGCAGGTAGCGTCACACTAACTTCTACTGCGGGTAATGTGAATGTGGGTACAGGCGCAGTAGTGGATGTGACGAGTCAAAGCGAAGCTAACGCTGGCTTGGTGAAAGTGCTTGCAACTAATGGCACAGCAAATATTGCGGGTGATTTAAAAGGCGCTGCAACGGGTACAGGCAAAGGTGGCGTACTGGATGTGGATGTAAAAACACTGGCAGATTTAAGCACCACTAACAACCGCGCCACAGGCTTTGATGAAGGCCGTCAATATCGTGTGCGTACAGGCGATGTTGCGATTACTGGCACAGGCGTAAATGCACTAAAAGCACGTGAAACCATTGTGAGTGCGGACGCTGGCAAAATTACAGTTTCGGGCGACATTATCGCCACCTCGCCTAAAAATAGCCACATTGGTTTGTATGCTGGCAATGGCGTTACGCTAGAAAGCACTGCGAACTTAGAAGCTAAAAGCACAAAAGTTGGCGAAGAAGGTGGCAAGGTAGAAGTTTATACGCGTACAGGAAGTTTAGATTTAAAAACAGGCTCTAGTATTGATGTGAGTGGTGGTGCAGGCGCAGTTAATACTGGTGAAGTGCATTTGCGCGCACCTAGAATAGGTGCGGGCGCTGGCAATGGAGCTGCAGTGACTAATCTTGCAACTGATATTGTTGGTGAAAAATCCACTGTGCTGGAAGCATTTAAAACTTTTCTTGGGGTGACGGAGGTTGCGACTGGGAGTGGAACGGGTGCAGTTTTAGGGTTTGACACAGTTGCAAGTGATGTCAATAGTTTTATGGGCAATAAAGATGCGATTGTGGCTAGCTTAGGCAAAGCTGGTGATGAGGCCTTCCACCTGCGCGCAGGTACTGAAATCCAATCAGATAATAATTTGGCGATTAATGGAGATTGGAATTTATATTCAGCCTCACGTACAGGCAACGAGCCAAGTGTGCTCACATTGCGAGCAAAAGATAATATTACTTTTAACGGCAGTTTAAGTGATGGCTTTGATGGTTTTACAGTAGCCTCATCTGGTGTGATTGGCGGAGGTGATTCCACATCATACAGAATTGTCGCGGGGGCAGATTTTAGTGCCGCAAATATACTTGCAACTAATGCAAATGCAACCACAGGAAATATTACTGTTAACAACGGCACTAGCACCAATACTCGAGTTATACGCACAGGTACGGGCAATATTGATATAGCAGCTGGCGGCAATTTACTGATGGGTGGGGCAAATACGGCGATATATACAGCAGGCCGCAATGCTGGCGCGCTAGTGGGATTTGATCTGCCAACTGGCACTACTAATTATTTAACTGATGGTGGAGATATCAAAATCGCAGTTAAAGGAAATATTGTAGGCGGTGAGTCGCAGACGAACAATCGACAATTAGTCAATCAATGGTTATTCCGTCAAGGCGGTGGCAGTGGTAATTTAGATACAACATGGTGGGTGCGCCCAGATTTGTTCAAACAAAGCTTGGCAACTCTAGGTGGTGGAGATATTAATATCAATGCAGGCGGCAATATTAGCAACTTCTCTGCATCTGCGCCAACAACGGCAAGGTTTGATAGCAACGGCACAACAGGAAACCAATCGATTGATGGCGGTGGTGATGTCACTGTTAAGGCGGATGGTGACATTAACAATGGTGTTTACTTTGTCGCTAAAGGCGATGGTGAAATTGATGCTGGCGGATCAATTCAAAAACAAGGCAATACTTTCGGCACGATACTTGCGTTACAAGATGGTGAATTTAATGTGACTGCGGGTAAAAATGCTTTTATCGAAACGACTATTAACCCAACCTTAGTGAGTCAATCGACAACAAATGCCACTGTAATTAATACAACTGGAATCAACTCATACTTTAATACCTACTCACCTCAAGCGGCAGTCGATGTTTCTAGCTTGATAGGTAATGCAGTGTATGGTGGCAATAGCGCAATACTAAGCAATGCAGCTGGTTTGGATTCATCAGTAACTGGTAGCCTTAAATATGCCCCCAGTCATTTAAAAGTGGTATCACAAAATGGCGATGTAACTATAGGTGACATTACATTGCTACCTTCACCCACTGGGGATTTAAAAGTACTTGCTGCGAATAATGTTGGCTTAGGTAATATTTTAATGTCAGATGCAGACCCAGCCTTGCTGCCAAATGCACTGAAACCTATCTCAAGGACTAATTTCTCCACATCAATTGCGGCTCAGCTATCAACGCATTCTTCAAACTTACTACACAAAAATGATGTGGAGCCAGTATTGATAGTTGCTCAAAAAGGTAATATTTCTCCAGCTGGGAATTCGACGATCATACTGCCTAAAGCCGCAAAAATTGTTGCAGGCAAAGATTTAAATGGACTTAAACTGGACATTCAAAACAATAACCCAAGTGATATTAGCCTGATAAAAGCGGGCAATGATATTAAAGTAGGTGATGTCACTGTGAGTGGCCCAGGTAACTTATTGCTTCAAGCTGGTCGCAATATTGATTTATCTAATACCAGCGCAAGAATTGCGACTACTGGTAATGCAGGCTTGGTAAGAAACACGCAGACTGTTCAGATAAGCAATACCGCATTGCCTAGTGAGGGCGCTTCTATTACCTTGCAGGCTGGCTTGGGTAAAGGTGCAAATGTGCAAGGCTATATAGATCAGTACATCATTGGTGCTGGCCCTGTTGCGTTGGCGGACGATGCAACTAAATTAGCTGAATATCGCGCCGCGACTACTCGCGCTTTAACAGATTTTATGCGTAAAACAACGGGCAATAATGCCTTGACAGACGCACAAGCATTGGCGCAATTTAACGCTTTGAACTTAGAAGCTAAAACTATATTTGCGAATAGACATTTAAGCAGTGAGTTACTCGCATCTGGTGAAGGCTTTGCCAAAGCGGGTAATCATAATCGTGGTTATGACGCAATCGCAAAACTGTTCCCCACTATAAATGAGGGCGATATTGCCTTATACAAAAGTAAAATTAGCACTAACAATGCCGGAAGTGTTGACCTGCTTGCGCCTGGCGGTTTGATTAACGTTGGCGTTGCAGGTGGTGCGAGCGATGATGTCGGCATCATTACCGAAAAAACGGGTGATATTCGTGCCTTTGCAAATAAAGGCTTTGAGGTCAATCAATCAAAAGTGATTACTCAGTTTGGTGGTGATATTACGGTGTGGTCAACTACGGGGACTATTGATGCAGGGCGCGGCTCGAAAACCGCAACTTCTATCCCCGAGCGTATTGTGCTTACCGATGTTGATGGCAATACTACAGTTGAAGTAAAAGGTGTGGCAGCAGGTAGTGGTATTCGCGCACAAAGTTACGATCCAGACGGCCCAAATGGCTCTAAAACTGAGCCCAAAAAAGGCAAGGTGGCGCTTATTGCGCCAATTGTAGATGCGGGCGAAGCTGGGATTGAGGCAGGGGATTTGTTGCTTGTTGCGCCGATTGTGCTTAATGCAACTAACATTCAAGTGCAAGGCAACTCATCTGGTGTACCTATCGCTGCTACTACCAGCTTGGCTGGTGTGAGTGCAGGTTTGTCGCCAGACGCAATCAATTCGGCAACAGCGGCAGTAGCGCAAAGTGTTGCACAATCTGCAAACCAACAAGCATTTGTAAAACCAGTGTTGCCTTCCATTATTTCAGTCGATGTGATTAGTATAGGTGACTAGATACATGCCTTAAGATAGGGCGCCTATTTCGGTAACGGACTAGGCGTTTTATTCTATTTGTCACATAGTTTTAACCAAGCTGAAACATAGCTTTATTAGAATTTCTCAATCAATTTTAATAAGCTCAGCGATGTCAATTACTTACTTCAAAACAATCCAGAAAAAACATTTTTTATTCTGGTTCACTTCACTATTGTTCACTTTTTCTACATTCGCTCAAGCCGAGTGGAATGCAGAATGGACGGTACGCAATAAAATTTCTATCAGCGCTCAAACTATAGCTGATGGCAGCGCACCTGTAGTGGTGCGTTTGCATTCAGGTAACTTTGATTTTACTACCGTCAATATCGATGGCTCTGACATGCGTTTTATTGCGGCTGATGATAAAACTGAACTTAAGTATTTTGTTGAAAAGTTTGATGCAGTCAATGAACTGGCCATCATTTGGGTGCAATTGCCAGCGGTAAAGGCGGATGATAAAGACGCGCATTTTTGGCTTTACTCTGGCAATGAAAAGGCTACTGCAAGCACCAGCACAAAAACGACATGGGACGCTAGCACCATAGCTAATTTTCATTTTTCAGAAAATTCTTTGTCTCTTGATAGTTCCGCAACTGGCTTGTCTGCTGGCGGTGAAATCACAACACAAAAGGCTGGCTTGTTAGGTGAGGCAGCAGTATTCTCAGGTAAACCGTTTGTCATTTCTGTTAATCCAGCACTTAAGCATGTGGCGGGCGCTGGCTACACGTGGTCAGCCTGGATTAAACCTACAAGCTTGCCACAGACGGCCACTTTGTATAGTCAAAACGATTCCATAAGTTTAAAGATTGATGCTCAAAAACTAAGCTTAAATGTAGGCGAAAACAATATTGCAGGCGGTGAAGTTAAGGCGGCAGCTTGGCAGCATGTGGCTTTCACGCTTGAAGGTGGTAAAGCCAACATTTACATCAATGGTGTTTTGGCGGGTTCTGGTGAAGCGCCAGGTGTGAATGCAGAAGCCGATGTGAAAATAGGTGATGAGTTTGTTGGCGAAATGGATGAATTAGGGATTGCCAATGTGGCTCGCAGTGCGGCATGGCTTAAGCTTGCAGCTAGTGCTCAGGGTGTAGATAGCCAGTTGTTAAAAATTGCTGCTGGCGAAGGTGAAGAAGGTGCGGAAGAAGGCGAAGGCGAAGCCAATTACATCGGCATACTAATCAACAGCTTAACCTTAGATGCAGAAATCGTCATCGGTATTCTTGCCGTGATGTTTGCAATTAGTGTATGGGTCATGTGGACAAAAGCTGTGTTGGTATCAAAAACAGATAAAGATAATAAAAGGTTTCTAGCGCGCTTTCAAAAAGCTGATTCAGCAGATTTATTGGATTTAGATAAAGGTGCAAATTATCCAAATTCTACTTTGTATGGCTTATACAAAGCAGGTTTGCGTGAGATTAAAAAACGTCAACACGAAGGCGAAAAGCTATCACTAAGTGGCGCATCAATGGATGCGATTAAAGCTGCGATTGATGCAGACTTGGTGCGCGAAACTCAAAAACAAAATGCAGGTATGGTTTTGCTTACCATTGCGATTTCGGGCGGCCCATTCTTAGGTTTGCTAGGTACTGTGGTCGGCGTGATGATTACCTTTGCGGCAATTGCGGCAGCAGGCGATGTGAACGTAAATGCGATTGCGCCAGGTATTGCGGCTGCACTTTTAGCGACTGTGGCTGGTCTGGCGGTAGCGATTCCTGCCTTGTTTGGCTACAACTACCTTGCTAGCAGAATCAAAAATATCACCATCGCCATGCAGATTTTTGTGGATGAATTTGTGACGCGCTCTGCAGAGCTTTACGGTAAAGAGTAAATCATGTCAGAAGGCGTCAAAGAAGAGAACCAGCTATACGACGAAATTAACATTACGCCAATGCTGGATTTGGCTTATGTGTTATTGGTGATTTTTATCATCATGACCACTGCATCAGTACAAGGTATTAAGGTGGATACGCCACAAACCTCGAACTCTGCACCACTGGCTAAGCCGCAGATGCGGGCAATTACGATTACCAGTGATGGCAGCGTGTATTTAGATGCCTATCCAGTAGATATGGCGACTTTGGAACAACGTTTGGGTGAATATAAAAGTGGCAACCCTGAATTGCCAGTGGTGTTAAAAGGGGATGCCGCCGCACACTATGAAAAAATCTCTGAAGTGCTGGAGATATGTAAAAAATTAGATATTACTGAAGTAGGGCTGATAACGAAAAAGGTGGCTGAATAGTATGCAAGTACAAAATGATGCACAGCCTTACGACACCATCAACATTACGCCGATGTTGGATTTGGCCTATGTGTTATTAGTGATATTTATTTTGATGACGACGGCTGGTGTGCAAGGTTTAACCATGAACTTGCCTAAGCCATCTAACAAGCCAAGCACCGAAAAGCACGATATAAAAATTGTGCAAGTGCAGCAAGGCGGTGGCGTGACGATTAATGGCGCAGGCGTGAGCATGGGCGAGCTTGAAAGCCAATTGAATGCGGCAAAAGCAGCCGACCCCAAATTTAACGTGATGATAAAAGGTGACGCAAAAGCGCCTTATGCTGGGATTGTGGGCGTGATTGATTTGGTGAATAAGTTAGAAATTGAAAATGTAGGCTTGGTAACAGGGCGCATTGGCACATAAAGCAATGCAGGCAATTTACGACCCTGAAGTAGATGATTTGGAAAGTAATGGCAAAATTTGGCTTAAGCGTATCGCTATCGCCTTAATTGCATTGCTGATATTGGGTGGTATTGGTTATGGCATTAAAAGTTTAATGTCGGGTAGTGGCGGGCCACAAAAAAAGCAAAAGACAACGATTAAGTTGTTGCCAGATACACCACCACCTCCGCCCCCGCCGCAACCAAAAGAACCGCCGAAAGAGCAGCTAAAAGAACAGCCAAAAGAATTAAAAGTAGAACAGCCCAAACCTGCTGAAGCGCCGCCAGCTGAAAATATTAAGATGGAAGGTCCTGCGGGAGACGGTCCTAGCCCATTTCAAGCTGGTGCAGTGAGTAATGATTACAAAGGCGGCGATGTTAAAACCATAGGTTCTGATGGAGGCGCTAAATTTAATTGGTATGCAGGTATGTTGAAGAATCAAATTCAAGATGCACTAGAAAAAAATCAAAAGCTGAAAGAGGGTCAATATAAGCTGGTAGTGAGTGTTTGGCTAAAGCCAAATGGAGATATTGAAAGGCTGGAGTGGTCTGGTTCAGATGCAGAGCCTGAAATAAATCAAGCAGTAAAGTCGGCTTTGGACAATATGCCTGCGATGCGCGAGCCGCCACCAGAAGGTATGCCTCAGCCAATTAAGTTGCGCATTACTGCACGCAAAATGGGCTAGTACATTGCAAATTAGAGAGAGTTATTATGCTAAAACACAGTAAATTTAAAAATATGAATTTGATGTTGCTTGCATCACTAGCAGTAGGTGTGATGACCAATATAACGCTTGCAAATGCGGATGAGCGCGAGTCATTAGAACAGTTAAAAGCCACAACGACCAACTTGATAGATTTGTTGGTACAAGAAGGTGTGCTACCAAAAGACAAAGCTGAAGCCATGATGAAAAAAGCTAGTCAAGACGCCGCTCAGCAAGTTAAACAAGCAAAAGCTAAAGAGGCTGAGTTGGTAAGTAATGGCGAAAATATCCCACAAGAAAAAGTCGCTCAAGATGATAAATCAGTTCGTGTGCAATATGTGCCAGAGCATGTAAAAAAAGAAATTCGGGCGGATATAGAAAAAGATGTAATGACCAAGCTTAACTATAAAGCTGGGACGCGTCTAGGTTTGCCTAGTTGGATTGATAGAATCGCGTTTAATGGTGACATTCGTTTACGTTATGAAAACGATTCATTTTCAGGTAATAATGCTCCAGTTGTTGCACTAAACAATACTGTTAGAAATGCAAATATTGCAAACTCTACTGAAGATCGTAATCGGTTTCGATTGCGTGCGCGCTTGGGTGCTGATTTAGAAGTGAATGATTGGTTAAAAGGTGGGTTAAGATTAACCACTGGTACGCTTACAGATCCAGTAAGCCCTAATCAAACTGAAGAGGTTGGTAAAGGTAAGTACACAGTAGGTTTGGATAGAGCTTATCTAGCATCATCGCCTTTGCCTTGGCTTTCAGTACAAGGAGGACGTTTTTCAAATCCTTTCGTTAGCACAGATTTATTATGGGATCCTGACTTGGCATTTGATGGTGTTGCTGCAACCTTCACCCCAAAACTAAATGATACTTGGTCATCGTTCACTACAATAGGCGCTTTCCCTATTGAAGAAACACAGTCTTCAGAAGTGAACAAGGCGAAAGATAAATGGTTGTATGCATTACAAACGGGTATTAAATGGCAAGCACAAAATAGATCAACCGCTAAATTGGGTATTGCCTATTACGATTATCAAAATGTGGAAGGTCAATCGAACCCAACTGGCTCGGACACTTTGTCTGGAACCGTGCCAGCTTTCAGACAGAAAGGCAACAATACATTCAATATTAATACATTGAATGGAGGTTTGCCGGGCGCTAATAATATTGCTTTAGCTTCACAATTTGAACTAGTTAATCTTACTGGGCAAATCGATTTGCTAACTTTTGATCCTGTGCATGTGACACTTACTGGCGATTACGTCAAAAATATTGGTTTTGATGCCAATGAGATTTTTAAACGAACAGGAAACCGCTATAAAGAAGAAAATGAAGCCTATCAAATGCGCTTAGATGTTGGGCATAATAGCTTTAATGGTGGAGCATCTACTGAAGTAAAACCAGATGACTGGCAAGTCTCTCTTGCTTACAAAAGACTCGAAGCGGACGCTGT
>JANMYB010000099.1:0-12532 GCA_031381645.1 Methylotenera sp. | reverse complement strand
GACGCTTAAAAATTGCTTTACTTGCTTTAAAAAAGCTACATTCAGCGGATCTGGACCTCCTAAAGATAAACACAAACCGTGACAAGCAATCGGGTAGCGCTCGACAAACCAAGCCAAATCATCGGCTGCTTTGCCGCCCGCACCTATCCAGTTTTCTGGGGCGATTTCAACAAAGTTGATGTTTGCAATTTTTGGGTCTGGAATACGGGTGTCGTTAAAAAGGCGCTGGATTTGTGGTATCAGCTCGCGCTTTAGCCCCAAACCAACGCCTTTTATGTCTGCCAATGATGCCATTTGAGCTTAGCTCAAATGCACTTATTTTTTATCTGCGTGGCAAGAACCTTCTTTTGCTTTTTCAGCAGAGCATGCGCCTTCTTTTGCTTTTTCGGCAGAGCAAGAACCCTCTTTGGCTTTCATTTCTGCACTGCATTTGCCATCGGCA
Source organism: Methylotenera sp. (assembly GCA_031381645.1). Classification (GTDB taxonomy): domain Bacteria; phylum Pseudomonadota; class Gammaproteobacteria; order Burkholderiales; family Methylophilaceae; genus Methylotenera_A. Next base: position 12,090 of record JANMYB010000099.1, on the reverse strand, counting down.
GCTTTTTCAGCAGAGCATGCGCCTTCTTTTGCTTTTTCGGCAGATTTTTTCTTCGTTGCACCACATTTGCCAGTACCGCATTTACCATCTTTCATTTTGGTAGTATCGGCTTCGGCTACTTGATAACCGCTAGAGAGTGATTTGATTGCAAATGGGTTGCTTGCAGCATTTACGCTTGTGGCTCCAACTGAGAGTGCGAATGCACCTGCTACGGCCAATGCCAAAGATTTGTTTGTAGTTGAGTTCATGTAAAAAATTCCTTTAAATAATTAAAATTTAAGGCTGTGCGCTATGCGCTTCAACCAAGTCTGTAATGCGTTTTTTAGCTTCAGATGGCATTTCGATCTTGTGATTATTTTCAATAGAAGCGCTCATTTGTTTAATAGCAACGCGTAGTATTTGCATTTGTCGACTAAACAGTTTGCAGTACTTGCAAATAAGTAGATGCAATTTCAAGGCAAAACGTTCCCGTATCGTTAAATTTCTGTCTAACGATTGTGAAATAATTTGACTCGCTTGTTTGCAATCCAACATATTAAACTTTTAATTCCCTATCCAATTGATTTCTAAACACTTTCTTAATCCCATGCGGGCTCTATACAACATCACCCAAGCATTGGTCGTACTGATATTTAATTCCTTACAAATTTCTTCATTATCAGTTTCATGCACATCGCGCATCAAAAATAGCTGCGCAGCTTTGGCGGGTAATTTCTCCATGCAAGTTTGTAAAACGCCCAAAAATTGTTTTTGCTCCAGTGCATCTGTTGGCATGTCCCAAGTTTGCGGTTTTTCGGTCCAATGACCCTGTTCATCAAAGAACTCATCCATATTGGCGTCTTCGTCATTCATTAAATCACTTACCGCAATTTCGCGCACGCTTTTGCGCATGACATCGATAATTTTATGCTTTAAAATGCCAGTCAGCCAAGTGCGTGGCGCTGATTGCTCGGCAAAGTTTGGGCTTTTAATGGCCGCTAAAAATGTTTCTTGCACCACATCTTCTGCCTGATGCGGATCGCGCAAGCGTGCAAGTGCAAAGCGATAAAGATAATCGCTATGTTCATTCAGCCATTCGTGCATATTAGGTGTTGTCATTGCTTACGCTCTGTTTTATAGATTACTCTACTATGCCTGCTTTTTGTTGCAGTAATTGTACATAATAGTTGGCATCCAGTGCAGTGTTATTGCGTTGTGCTTGCCAAATCACTTCGCCTAGGCATTCTAAAATATCATGTTGGGCGTCGTGTTCATTTTGGTGCTTTAGTTTTAGTTTTTCGTAAATATCAGTGATGCCAATCGGTTGGTTGATGCTGATTTGCTCCAAAATAGACAAATGTAAACTCATATGCAAAAACGGGTTGGTTTCGCCGAACTCAGGGAAATATTCTTGATGCTTAAACTGCTCTGGTGCGTTTAAAATTGCGTGATATTCGAGGTGCATATGTATGATACCCAAGGCGATTTTTTCTAAATCAGTTAGCACTAAATTTTTCTTAAACTTCGTCCAAGTATCGAAGAAGAATGTGCGCACTTCATCGCGCGAAGGGTTAAATAAACACATAGCGCTTAAATAAACTTATGGCATAGGCTCATAAATAGGCAATATTGCTCTCAGCAAAAAGCCCCAAAACGGCGGAGTATTGCAGCAATTCGTTGGTGCCATTTATTGGCGCAATTTCGCCGTTGCCATAAAAACCAATAATTGGTAAACCGGGGAACAGTGTTTTTATGAGCGCTAAATCTTGATCGATGCCGCTGTAAAAATAGGGCCCACGACCCAGAGATGAAAATAACAAGGCAAATTCTGGCTCAGAATCTAGCTGGCGCTTAAGTAAACTGGCGGTTTTTACAATATCAATTTGTGCAGCGTCCACATCGCGTACGGCCCAGCTTATCCAATCGCCTACTTGCAATGGTTTTGTCAGCGTAATAGATTGCGTTTCCTCATTCGCGATAATAATAGAGGCCAAGTTATACTCGCCACGCTCAAGCGCGCTGGCCTTACTGGCATGCACAGCTGTAAGATGATGATAGGGCAAATCTTGTGTTGCGATATCATTTTTTTTGCAGGCCGATGTGAGTGATGAAAAAGCGGGTAAATTTGCAATGGTTAACAAATCATTACCCTTGCACTTGGTAATGCGGCGTGGCGCGGAAATAACCTTTAAGCCATGTGTGGCGGCCACTGCGCCAGTTGCGCTGAGCGTCACTTCGCAATAACCTTGTGTGGTGCCTTTGCCATTTTGCCACACTGAAAATGAACCGTGTCCAGTTGCATCGCCAGAGACACCGCCGAATCGCAGTTCATTAGATTGATTGAGCCATGTCGTGTTAATCGCGTTGGGCGCGGCCAACGTGAGTAGTAAGGCGTCATTAGATTCGTTTGGTTTAGGGTGGCTAAAGTTTAAGTCAGAAAACACCATCGCTGCGGCCGCGGGGCTATCTACCACCCAGTCTTCTTCGGTGAAAATGCCAGTAGCTGAGCAGCCGATTACCTGTGTACAGCTGGCGGCTTTGGCGGTGGCTAAAATGGCTGATTGTGGATCAGCGGCGAACTCCGAAGTGAGAAAAAGGAGCACACTGCAAGGCGAATGGATATTAGCTTTTAGCATGGCGCTTTCAACTGCTTTGGCAGCCAGTTCAGGCATAGGCGATGCACCAGTTGCTAGGCCAGTGGCAACTTTCATAATTGTCCCGCCTTGCTTTTTTCTGACATGGCTTCACCAGCCATCAAGTGAGTTTTTGGAATGATTTTATCTCGATATTCGCACAGATCCACAATACAGCATTCGCCGCATTTTGGGGTGCGTGCGGTGCATGTATAACGCCCATGCAAAATCAGTAAATGATGCGCATCGTGCATAAATTGTGGTGGAATTGTCTTTAAATATTTTTGCTCCACTTGTAGCACATTTTTCCCAACCGCTAATTTTGTGCGATTTCCCAGCCGAAATAAATGCGTATCTACCGCAATCGTCGGTTGACCAAATGCAGTATTTAAAATCACATTGGCAGTTTTTCTACCCACGCCAGAAAGTGCCTCGAGAGCCTCTCTGGTGTTAGGTACCAGGGCATCGTGTTTTTGCATTAGTTGCTCGCAACAAGCAATCACATTCTTTGCTTTTGCGTGATACAGCCCGATAGTTTTGATGTAACTTTCTAAGCCTTCGACGCCTAAATTAAAAATGCTTTGTGGCGTATTGGCAACTTTAAAAAGTTTACGTGTGGCGATATTCACGCCCTTGTCTGTCGCTTGTGCGGATAAAATCACTGCAACTAATAATTCAAAAGTGCTACTGTACTCCAGCTCAGTAGCGGGTTTAGGAATAGCGGTGCTTAAACGCGAAAAAATTTGGTAACGTTTTTCCGCGTTCATGGCGTTTAATGTGCAGGCTTGAGTGAGCCGTTTGATTGAGGTGTAGGTTTGGATTTACGTTGCTCAGCCCAGTTGCGCGCAGCAATCAAACACGCTAATCCCAAGAACGCGCCTGGTGGTAAAATGGCCAGCAAAAAACCGTGATAATCAGAAATTACTGTCAGTACATAAGGTTTAAAGCTTGCGCCGAACGCTAAATCTAAGCCAGAAAACAGCGTGCCTTTGCCAATAATTTCGCGAATGCCGCCTAAAATTCCCAACACAACCGTCAAGCCCAGACCCATCATCAAGCCATCCCACATAGCTGGTGCGGGCGTATTTTTTGCGGCAAAACTTTCCACACGCGCTAGTACGATACAATTCACCACAATTAGCGGAATAAAAATACCCAGCACTTTGTGCAGTGGCTCAGCAAAACCATGAATGACTAAATCAATCACTGTTACCAGTGCGGCAATGACCAAAATAAACACGGGTACGCGAATTTCGCTAGGCACAAACTTGCGCACAGGAGAAACCGCGCCATTGGCACAGGCCATGACGACCGCAGTAGCCAAGCCCAAACTTAAGCCATTGACTGCTGAGGTGGTAATAGCCAAGGTTGGGCACAAGCCCAAAAGCTGCACCACGCCTGTGTTTTGCTTCCAAAGTCCGTTGTAGGCTATTTCTTTATAGTCGCTCATTTTTACTTACCTTCCGCAAATAATATTACTTTATTCGCTTCAAAATATTGTAGTGCTTTATGCACTGCTTTTACCACTGCGCGCGGCGTAATAGTTGCGCCCGCCATGTAATCAAATTGGCCATTATCTTTTTTAACATTCCAGTTTTTATCACTTGTCTTTGTGAGTGATTCGTTGTCAAAAAGTTTAATCCAATCATCTTTGGTAATATCAATATAATCGCCCAAGCCAGGCGTTTCCTTGTGCGTCAGCACGCGCACGCCACTAATGCTGCCATCATACTTAATCGCGATTAAAAGCTTAATATCGCCGCTATAACCATCATGTGCAATCGCTTCTAAAATCACCGCGGCTGGCTTGTTGTTGATGCGCGCGCGATTGGCAATTGTCGCTTGTTTATTGCCTAGCAAGGCATTTGGGGCAATCGTAAGCTTATCTTTTAAAATATCATTATCGTGCATATTCTCTGGCACAATTTGCCTAAATAAAGCCAGTCGTGCTTTCGCCTCACTTTTTTCAATCGGCACTTTGGTGACTTGAAAAATATAAGCTAATAGCGCCGTAAATACCACCGCAAACGCAATCAGCGTGATGGCGGTTTTACTGGCGTGTTTAACGATGGTTTCAGTCATTATTTTTCATGACCAAAGACCCGCGGCTGCGTATGCGCATCTATTAGTGGAACGCAAATATTCATAAAAATCACCGCAAATGCCACGCCATCTGGATAGCCGCCATACACACGCACCAAGTAAGTAATTACTGCCACTCCAGCCGCAAAGTAAAGTTTGCCTTTGGGCGTGGTTGGTCCGCTAATGGGGTCGGTGATGATAAAAAATGCGCATAACATGCTGGCGCCGCTAAATAAATGAAATATTGGCGAGGCAAAATGTGCAGGATTCACCAGCCAAAATGCGCCAGAAATAAGCACCAGAGCACCTATGAAAGCCATAGGTAAATGCCAGCTAATTATTTTTTGCTGCCACAAATACAAACCGCCTAGCAAATAAGCAATCGTTACATACTCGCCTCCTTTTGCGCCAAATGCGCCGAATATGGGCGCTTGTGTGATACTAGCAATGTGGTGTTTTAATGTGAGTTGCGTTTTTAAATAATCTAATGGCGTTGCACTGGTGACAGCATCCATTTGCACACTTTGCGGCAGAAATCCCCTAAAAATGTAGTGTAATTGGTCGGCAAAACTGAGCTGGGTTTGTGCCAATTCAAGCGCAGCAGGCCATTTGGTCATAATCGCGGGAAACGAAATCAACAACACGGCGTAGCCAATCATGGCCGGGTTGAACGGGTTGTAACCCAAGCCGCCATATAACTGCTTGGCGACGACGATCGCAAACAAAGTGCCGACTATAATCAACCACCATGGTGCAAGTGGCGGAATCGAAAGTGCCAATAGCCATGCGGTAATCACGGCACTGTAATCGCTTAAAAAAGGTGCAATTGGGCGACGACGAATTTTTAGCATCACGGCTTCAGCAGCCAATGCGGTTGCGGTCGCGAGCGCAATAGTCACCAAAATACCGCCACCAAACACCCACGCGTATGCAGCAATGCCAGGCACAAGCGCCAGCAACACTTTTAGCATCATGGTGCTGACGCTTGGCGCGTCAGAAATGTAAGGGCTTCTATTCATCAGTTTTTATTCTCATATTACTTTGCTGCTTCAGCCGCTGCCTTCGCAGCTTTAGCGCGTTCAATTGCAGCAGCGATTTTCGCTTGTTTTTCGGCATCCACTGCAAGTGTGCCGATATTGGCTTCTAGACCAACCGCTTTGCGGCGCGCATCAATTTCGGCAATTTCTTTTTTTGTAGTATCGTTTGTGTTTGCCACATTTTTTGGCACTTCAGCTGCAGCTATTTTTGCGGCTTTAGCGCGCTCAATGGCTGCGGCAATTGCCGCTTTTTTGGCGTCGTCAGCACCCCCATAGATATTGACTTCTAGAGCATTATTATTTACATCTTTATTTGAACTTTCTAATGCTTTTTTAGCAGCTTCTTCTTTTTGCGCTGCTACACGTTCTACATGTTTTTGCGCGCGCTCTTGTTTTTCGCGCTCAATTCTAGCCAATCTAAAATCGTTGCGTTCTCGTGCTAAATTCGCCGCTTCGTGTGCTTTATCAATCGCGATAATTTCACTTTTTGCGTAGCGATAATATTGCACTAGCGGAATGTTGCTGGGGCAAACGTAACTGCACGCACCGCATTCGATACAATCGAATAATTTGTAATCGTTCGCTTTTTCAAAATTGTCTGCTTTGGCAAACCAATACAATTCTTGTGGTTGCAAATTCACTGGGCAGGCATCGGCGCAACGCGCACAGCGGATGCATGGCATAGCCAGCGGCGGTGGCGCAAATAAGCTGGGCGAAGCGGCGATAATACAATTGGCGGCTTTGGTAATAGGGACATTTTCACTCGGCAAATCAAAACCCATCATCGGCCCGCCCATAATGTAGTGCGTGGTTGCTGGCTTGGCGCCACCTGCGGCAGCTACTAAATGCGGTAATGGCGTGCCAAATAACACTTCAAAATTTTGTGGTTGATTCACATTGCCTGTCATCGAAACGATGCGGCTTAAACTCGGCTCGCCGAGTTCAAAATAACGATACAGCGCCAGCACAGTCGCTACATTAAACACTTGCAAACCCACTTCGGTGGAGCGTTTATCGTGCGGAATTTCTGTGCCCAAAACGAGATGCACCAAACGCCGCGCATCGCCACTGGGGTAAAGCGTGGGCACGACCACGACTTGCATGCCTGTAATATTTGCCGCTTCGACAGCAGCTTGCATGGCGGCGGCGGCTTCTGGCTTATTGTCCTCAATACCAATCAATACACGCTCCGCGCCGAGCAAGTGTTGCGCAATTGCAATGCCTTTGATGATTTCGTCAGCGCGTTCGCGCATCAGCATATCGTCGCAGGTAATGTAAGGCTCACATTCGGCGGCGTTGATAATCAGCGTATGCACGCCAGATTTCCCATCGGCGCGTAACTTAATATGCGTAGGGAAAGTTGCGCCGCCCAAACCAACAATGCCAGATAAACGCAAGCTTGCAACTAGGTTTTTTTTATCGGTGTTTTTCCAATCCTGTGGTTTTTTTTCAATCCACGCTTCTTTGCCGTCAGGTTTAATCGTAATGCAACGGTCTGGTAAGCCAGAAGGGTGTGGAATAATGGCATCTTCAATCGCAGAAATCGTGCCAGATGTAGTCGCGTGAATAGCTGCAGAGACCGTACCTTCTGCCTCTGCGAGCAATTGACCTTTTAAGACTTTATCACCAACAGCAACTTTTACTTTAGGAATATTACCAACGTGCTGACGCAACGGCAGCACGATTCTTTCGGGCAGGTTTAATTGCGCTATCGGCAATTGTGTCGATAGCGTTTTGTTTTCAGGCGGATGTACGCCTCCGTGGAACTTAAATATTTTTGTAAAATTAACTAGTGCGTTCATTTTAAAGTCATGACAGGTTTAATAGGTATCGTTGGGTACTTCCACTTCCAATTATCGGGCGTTTCAGCGATTGGCACCATGCTAATGCAATCGACTGGACACGGCGCCACGCATAGCTCGCATCCCGTGCACTCGCTCGTGATAATGGTATGCATGTGCTTAGCTGCGCCTAAAATCGCATCCACAGGACAAGCTTGAATACACAGTGTGCAGCCAATGCACACGGGTTCATCAATAAACGCTACGGCTTTTGGTTTCTCTATACCGTTTTCAGCATTCAGCGGTTTGTATTCCATACCCATCAAGTCGGCCAGTGCACGTGCGCCTGCATCGCCGCCAGGTGGACATTGGTTAATATCCGCGCGACCTTCTGCAATCGCAGTCGCATATGGCTTACAACCAGGGAAGCCACATTGACCACATTGCGTTTGCGGCAAAATAGCGTCTATGCGTGCGATGAGTGGATCGCCTTCCACTTTGAATTTAAGTGCTGCATAGCCCAGCGCCGTGCCAAGTAACAGCGCGAGGCCTACCATGATGTATAAAGCAGTTAACATCTATTTAGTATTTATCCAAACCTACAAAACCCATAAAGGCTAAGCTCATTAATGCGGCGGTAATCATCGCGATAGCGGAGCCTTGAAATATCTTGGGTACATCGGCGGCCTCTAAGCGCTCACGCATACTTGCGAATAAAATCAACACCAATGAAAAGCCAACCGCACCGCCAAAGCCGTACAAGCCTGATTCTATTGGGCCTTGGCTGGTTTGTGCATTTAGTAAAGGAATGCCCAGCACCGCGCAATTGGTGGTGATGAGCGGTAGAAAAATCCCCAACATTTGATAGAGCAATGGAAAGCTTTTTTCCATGACAATTTCGGTAAATTGCACCACGCCCGCGATGACGACAATAAACGATAGCGTACGCAGATACTGCAAGTCGTTTGGCTCGAGCAAGTAGTGGTTAATCGCCCAGCTGGTCATGCTGCCAATCGTTAATACAAAAGCAGTCGCGGCGGCCATACCAATTGAGGCTTCCAGTTTTTTAGAAACACCCATGAATGGACATAAGCCCAAAATTTTAATTAGCACAATATTATTGACCAGCACAGTGCCGAGCAAAATCATAATGTATTGATGAAAGTCTATATTCATAACGTGTTTCGCGTTTTTAATTAGCAGTAATTATAGCGCGAACTGGCCTTAAAATTGCCGCAAATTCAACCAAATAAAGGTTGATGCGTTAAGCAATTAATTCTAAAAATGTTATTTTAAAGGCATTCTTATATATTTAAAAAGAATGTTTAATTATATTTTTAGCGTTATTTATTATATGTGACTTATTTAAAGACGTTTACAACAGCGTTTTAGCATTAAAGCGGTAGTTTCGGTTAAAATAGTACTCTTTATTTTTAGCAAGGTCTTATATGTTGCAAGGCAGTATGGTCGCCATCGTTACGCCGATGCTAGGTGATGGCAGTTTAGATTTAGATGCATTGCGTGCACTAATTGATTGGCATGTTGAAGCTGGCAGTGATGGTATTGTTATTGTTGGTACCTCGGGCGAATCGCCAACAGTGGATGTGGCTGAACATTGCTTGCTGATAGAGACCACGGTAGAGCACGTAGCGGGTCGTGTAACCGTGATTGCGGGTACGGGTGCGAATTCGACCAGCGAGGCGACTGAGCTTACTGCCAACGCCAAGGCCTTAGGTGTAGATGCTTGCTTGTTAGTGGCACCGTATTACAACAAGCCTACGCAAGAAGGCTTGTTTCAACATTATGCGGCTGTTGCGGGTGCAGTAGATATTCCGCAGATTTTATATAATGTGCCGAGCCGCACTGGTTGTGACATTAGCAACGATACTGCGTTGAGGTTAGCGCAAGTTAAAAATATTGTCGGCATTAAAGATGCTACTGGTAGCATAGAGCGCGGAACAGACCTGCTACTGCGTGCGCCAAAAGATTTCGCTATATACAGTGGCGATGATGCCACAGGAGCTGCATTAATGCTGCTAGGTGGGCATGGTGTGATTTCAGTCACCGCTAATGTTGCGCCAAAATTAATGAAGGAAATGTGTGTGGCAGCGATGACAGGTAATGTGAAAAAAGCCTGTGAAATAAACGCAAAATTATTCGCATTGCATCAAAAATTATTTATTGAGCCCAACCCAATCCCAGTGAAATGGGCTCTGCAACAAATGAGTTTGATTAAAGCAGGCATACGTTTGCCTATGCTTAATTTGGCTGCGCAATATCATGATGTGTTGCGCGCGGCAATGCGCCAAGCGGAAATTATTCTTTAGTATTTTTTTAGTAAATGGTGGTAGAAACATGAAACAAAATGCGCTAGTTAAATCAATCGCAATTGCGCTACTGACGTTGTTTGTAAGTGCATGCGACTCCATTCCGTTTATCGATAACACTTCTGATTACAAGGGCGCTGGTCGCTCGAAGCCACTTGAAGTTCCGCCAGATTTAACTGCAGTGCGCTCAAGCGATGCCTATAGCGTGCCTGGAGGCACCACCACCTATAACACCTATAATCAAGCGCAAGATGGTCAAGAGGCAGGTGTAGAAAAAATTCTGCCAAATCCGGATGGCGTACGTATGGAAAAAGCTGGTGCACAACGCTGGTTGGTGGTGAATGCTCCTGCTGAGAAGATTTGGCCCGTGGTGCGTGAGTTTTGGATTGATCAAGGTTTTGCAGTAAGGGTAGAAAATGCAGAAACAGGTGTCATGGAAACTGAATGGATCGAGGCGGATGCGATTAAAGCTGCAGAAGGCAAGAAAAATATAGGTGAAAAGTTTGATAAATGGTTGGATAAGCTCTCTGGCTTTGCTGACAGACGTAAGTTTCGCACGCGTTTAGAACGAGGTGAAAAAGAAGGCTCAACAGAAATTTATATGACACACCGTACTGTTACTAGTGCGCCTGATGACGGAAAAAATAAGGTAAAAACCAACTACGGAGAAATTGAAACAGGCTATCGTTTGGATGGTACAAAATCAGATAAAACCGCTGATGAAAATGTCGCTGAATTAGACGCAGAATTACTGCGCCGTTTAATGGTGAAATTGGGCCTATCAGAAAAACGTGCGCAAGAAATTGCTGCCAATCCAGTCAGTGAAAAACGTGCGGAGGTGCTGAAAGAAGCTGATAGTAGTGTGACTTTAAAATTGAACGATCCTTTTGATCGTGGCTGGCGCCGTGTGGGCTTGGCGCTGGATAGAATTGGTTTTGTGACCGAAGATAAAGATCGTTCGAACGGCTTGTTTTTTGTGCGTTATGCCGATGTGGATATTGATGATGGTCCTACAAAGAAAAAAGGTTTGTTAGATAAGCTTGCATTTTGGAAAGATGACGAACCTGAAGTGGAAAATAAATCTAAACCAAAAGATGAAAAAACTATTGTTGATAAATTGCAGTTTTGGAAAGGTGACGACGGTAAAACTGATCCCGCTAAGCAATACCGCATTAAAGTGGCAGAAACTGAAAATGGCGGCACTCGCGTGAATGTGGTGGATAAAGACGATAAAAATAACCGTAGCACGACGGCTAATCGCATTATTTCGTTACTATACGATCAGCTGAAATAGTCAGTAATCATGCGCTTTTCGTCATTAGGCAGTGGCAGCGCTGGCAACTGTATGGTGATAGAAAAAAATTCAACTCGTTTGTTGTTAGATTGTGGTTTTGGTGCTGGCGAAATTGTCAAGCGTTTGAAAAAGATAGATTTAGCACCAGAGCAAATCACAGGTATTTTGGTCACGCATGAGCATGATGATCATGCCAAAGGTGCTTTCAAGTTAGCAGCTAAGTACAGTATTCCAGCTTGGTTATCGCACGGTAGTTTAAAGATGTGCGAGCGTTATTTACCAGTTAACACCAAAGTTATACTAAATATCATCGATAGCCACACTAGGTTTCAAATTGAAGACATTGAAATTTCCCCCTACCCAGTGCCGCACGACGCGCGCGAACCAACACAATTTACCTTTAGCGATGGCGAATATAAATTAGGTGTGCTGACTGACGCAGGTGCGTCCACCCAGCATATCGAGCAGGTGCTAAGCGGCTGTGATGCGTTGGTGTTGGAATGTAATCATGATATACACATGCTGGAAAATGGTGCCTATCCATACTCATTAAAAAAGCGTGTGGGCAGTCGACTTGGTCACTTAGATAATACGAGTGCTGCCAGTCTGCTATCTAAGTTAGATAACACTAAATTAAAACATATCATTGCGGCGCATTTAAGTGCTAAAAACAATACGCCAGAATTAGCTAAAAAGGCTCTAAGTCAGGTGCTTAATTGTGAGCAGGATTGGATAGGTATTGCTGCACAAGATGCTGGCTTTGCTTGGCGGGGGTTTTGACGAAATAAAAGCTGAGGAAATAAAAAAGCCGACTCAGTCGGCTTTTTTATTGACTAAATTAAAACTACTAACTTAGTGTGCAGCTTCAGCAGGTGCAGCTTCAGCAGGTGCAGCTTCAGCAGGTGCAGCTTCAGCAGGTGCAGCTTCAGCAGGTGCAGCTTCAGCAGGTGCAGCTTC
>JANMYB010000074.1:0-14320 GCA_031381645.1 Methylotenera sp. | reverse complement strand
TGATTCATCAGAGTTGGCTGAAATTGAGCCTACTTGGGCGATTTCTTTGCTGGTCGTGCAATCTTTAGATTGTTCTTTAAGGCTTGCAACTGCCGCTACCACTGCTTTATCAATACCGCGTTTTAAATCCATTGGGTTCATACCAGCCGCTACAGATTTCATGCCTTCGCGAATAATCGCTTGTGCTAACACGGTTGCGGTTGTTGTACCGTCACCAGCGATGTCAGAAGTTTTGCTTGCTACTTCTTTCACCATTTGTGCGCCCATGTTTTCGAACTTGTCTTTTAATTCGATTTCTTTTGCCACTGAAACGCCATCTTTAGTGATGGTTGGCGCGCCGTATGAGCGCTCTAGTACGACGTTGCGGCCTTTAGGGCCGAGTGTTACTTTTACTGCATTGGCTAAAATATTTACGCCATTGGTCATTTTTTGGCGGACTTCGTCGCCGAATCGCACATCTTTTGCTGCCATGTTATTTCTCCTTGTGGCAAAACATTTCGCTCTGAATAAGGGTGTTGCCTTCGAAGCTTAAAAATCCTCATTTACATAACAGTAAATGCCGGTTTTTGCGCTTCTCTGCGCCTACTTATTCATTTGCTCGGATGTTTTGCATATTATTTAAAAAATGAAATTGATTGAACTCTAAATTATTCGACAATCGCCATGATGTCTTCTTCGCGCATCACCAATAGTTCTTCGCCATCGACCTTAACGGTTTGGCCTGAATATTTACCAAATAACACTTTGTCGCCAACTTTAACGTCTAGCCCGTTAATTTTGCCGCTGTCGTCACGTTTGCCGTTGCCGACGGCTTTTACTACACCTTGGTCAGGCTTTTCTGTGGCAGAATCTGGAATAACAATACCTGATGCGGTAGTGCGTTCTTCTTCAGAGCGTTTTACAATCACGCGATCGTGTAATGGACGAATTTTCATTTAATTTCTCCTGTTAAGTTATGTTATGGTTATTACTTTAAATAAAAAATTGCTCAGGCGGCATTTTAGCACTCGCAGCCCTAGATTGCTAAAATGGAGTTAAATTTATTTTTTTCAAGAGCAAATTGTAAATTAGTAGAGAATTCTGATGACAGACAAATCGGCGCTAGAAGCCAAGCCAGAAGCAGCCATCCAGCAAATTAATTTAGGCTATAACGCCGAGCAAGATAGGCTTTTGTTGCGCGTGGGTTTGGCGGATAACTCTGAGCTGCTAGTGTGGTTAACAAACCGCATCACCAAGCAACTTTGGCAATTGTTGACTGGCGAAACTCATCTGCCAACGGCAACCTCTATTCAAGCCGAAACACCGCCGCAACAGGCGGTGGAACAATTTAAGCAAGAAGTGGAAGTGGCAGAAACGCTACAAAAAATGGATTTTTCAACCGAGTATCAGCCACGAAAAGAGATTGTGCATGATGGCGCAATGTTGGCGACGGGTCTTGCTTTGGTGAGTTATCAGCAAAAGCCGCCAACGCTTGAAATTGCTTGCTTAGAGGGCATTACCGTCCGCATGAATTTAACGCAGGAGCTAATTTTGGCGCTATGTAATATGCTTCAACTTTCGAGCAAAGAGGCCGCTTGGGATACTGGACCACTTGTTAAAACGCAATTGTCCGCGCCGATACAAGCAAATGCAGAAGTCAAAAAAGTACTGCATTAATTTTTTGACGCAAAGCTAAAAAAGTGTTACCTTAGTAGCACCTAAATTCGTTGGAGAAAATCATGGCAACTACCAGCTTAAAATTACCCGAACCACTCAAAGAGCGTGTGGCAAAGCTTGCCGAAGCCACAGGCAAAACATCTCACGCTTTTATGGTGGAAGCTATTACTGTGGAGACAGAGCGTACCGAAAAATATCAAGCTTTTATGCAAAGTGCTTTAGACGCGAAGAAAAATTTTGATGAGACAGGCATGGCGTATGACGCTGATGAAGTACATGCCTACATGCGTGCAAAAATTCAAGGGTTTAATCCTGCGCCGCTTGTACCTAAAAAATACAAATAATTAAGTTAGCTAATGACAAAAATTGTTTATCACGATAGAGCGCTTGAAGATATTACGCATTTAACAAAATTTTTAATAGAGCATGATATTGATGTCGCGCTGGATACGTTTGGCATTATTGATGACGGTATTTCGCTGTTAAAAAATCATCCAGAAATCGGAAGATTGACGGACGATAAAAACTTGCGAGAGCTCGTTATTTCTCGTGGCCGCACAGGCTATATTGCGCTGTACGAGTTTGATGAGCTGCGAGAATTAGTGATTATTTTAAGAGTAAAACACCAGCGTGAAGAAAACTATGTTTAAACGCAAACGGATTTAAGCTATGCAAATGAATAAAAATAACGCAGTAATTTTTGTTTTCATATTATTAATCTTAATAGCCTGGATACTCTTTGTGTGGTTGGTTATTACCCCATCCTACTTACAAAAAGAACCTACAATTTATAAAAAATACGGTAATACCTTATCAAATTATGTGCAAGCTGCACTGAAAGATAAGCCAATTGCAGATTACAAAATACCTGAAAGACAGGCATCAGTAGAAATCGATATTTCAAAAATCGTTAAATTTAATTGGGATAAAGCAGCTATTTTTGGCGCTTTCGATTATTCAACCAGAATTTGTGATGTACTTTCATTGGAAAAAGCGGAATGCACTAAAAATAGTTTTGATGAAATGGCGAGGACAAAAAAATACTTTATTACATTTACGCATAAAAATAAGGTGATTTATAAAGAGATATTTGAAGATGAAATTTTACTTTTTGGTATTAATACAATTGGCAGAGTAATGACTGTTGAAAATTCAACAATCTCAGTTTATAGAGATATGACGGTTAAATATAGAAAAGATGACATAAGAAAACAAAAGTACATGGATTTAGTGCTGTTTATTGTATTTCCAATACTAGGTTTTTTCTTTGGGTTTAAATTATTTTATCCTTCATTAGCTATAGGGACAATATTATTTCTGCCGATTATCTTGCTCTTTATGGCTTTCAGTTCGGGAGAAGGAAACCCATTAGGGCTGGCATTTTTTCTACTTCCAGCAGCAATATCAATGTTTACAGGAATTGGTATGTACGTTGGTACAATGCTCAATAAATTTAGCCATAAATCAAGGTTAAATTAGCTAGTTCATGCCTCTCAAGCAAAATCTCTTAAAACGCAGTCAACAAGCCGTGTGGCATCCATGCACGCAGATGAAAAGCCATGAGCAATTTCCGCTGATTCCTATTGCGCGCGGTGATGGTGTATGGCTGTACGATGCAGAAGGCAAGCGCTATTTGGACGCAGTGAGTTCGTGGTGGGTGAATTTGTTTGGGCATAATAATCCGCGTATTAAAGATGCAATTAAGTTGCAACTAGATACACTGGAACATGTAATGCTGGCGGGGTTTACGCACGAGCCAGTTGTAGAGCTATCCGAGAAGTTGGCCAAACTTACGGGCTTAGGCCACGCATTTTATGCCAGCGACGGCGCAAGTGCGGTGGAGATTGCACTTAAGATGAGCTTTCATTTTTGGCACAATAAAGGCATACCTCAGAAGCGCATGTTTGCTTGCTTGCAGGGCAGCTATCATGGCGAGACTTTGGGCGCTTTAGGTGTGACTGATGTGGCGATTTTTAAAGATACTTACGCGCCATTACTCATGCAATCTCATCAGGTGCTAAGTCCAGACTGGCGGCAATCGGAGCAAGGTGAAAGTGCAGAAGCATTTGCTTTGCGCTGCGCAGAAGTTTTGGAAAAATATATTAGCGAACATCACCATGAGTTGGCGGCGTTTATCATCGAGCCGCTGGTGCAATGTGCGGCGGGTATGGCGATGTATCATCCCGCGTATTTGCGTCGTGCGCGCGAGATTTGTACGAAGTATCAAGTGCATTTAATTGCAGATGAAATTGCGGTAGGTTTTGGCCGAACAGGGACGATGTTTGCTTGTGAGCAGGCAGAAATCAAAGCAGACTTTATCTGTCTATCTAAAGGCATTACTGGCGGCTATTTGCCTTTGTCTGTTGTATTAACCAAAAATGAAATTTACCAAGCTTTTTATGATGATAAAGTCACGAAAGGCTTTTTGCACAGCCACAGTTACACAGGCAATCCGCTGGCTTGCAGTGCGGCACTCGCAACGTTGGCGATTTTTGAAAGCGACAATACTTTAGAAAAAAATCGAGAAACATCCGATTTTATTTGGCAACGCATGCAAATTTTTAATGATTTACCTATTAAAAACTTAAGAAGGCAGGGCATGATTTTCGCGTTTGATGTGGTGACTACAAACACCAATTTTACGCGCGATTGTTATACGGCAGCGCTAGAAAAAAACCTGCTGATACGCCCGATTGGTAACACCGTATATTTAATGCCGCCTTATATTGTTAATCACGAGGAAATATCGCATGCCCTGCAAGCAATTATCCATGCGGTCTCCAGAGCATTAAAGTGAAGAAAATAATACAAATTTTACTGCTGTTAAGCCTAAGTTTTTCTGCGCACGCGGAGCTACCAGCCAGCGTTGCAGATGCACTTAAAAATGCAGGTATTGCGCAAAATGGCGTGGCGATTTATGTGCAGGCGGTGGATGCGCCAAGCCCAATATTGACGCACAACGGCAGCAAAAGTCTAAACCCTGCCTCAGTCATGAAGTTGGTGACAACGTATGCGGCGCTGGATTTGCTCACGCCGACTTATCGCTGGAAAACTGAAATTTACCGCGACGGCAATGTGAGTAACGGTGTGTTGAACGGTAATTTAATTGTTAAAGGTTATGGCGACCCAAGCTTTAAGGCGCAAGAGTTTTGGCGCTTGTTGATGAGTTTACAGCAAATGGGCGTCAAAAAAATTACTGGTGATTTGATTTTTGATAAAAGTTATTTTGCCAAAAATGTGGGCACAAGAAAAACGTTCGATGATGAAGCTTGGCGTGCCTATAACGCAGAGCCTAGCGCGTTTTTGGTGAATGGCCGCAACACTAGCTTTAAATTTACTGCATCTGGCGATTCTTTGACATCTGGTAGCGTCAGTATCAGCCAAGAGTTTGAGCTGAGTGAGGTACAAATTATCAATAAAATGACACTAAGCCAAGGTGTGTGTGGCAGTTGGCGCAACAATATGGGTTATAGCATCAAGCCATCTAACAATCGTGCGGTCGTAACTTTCAACGGCACTTTTTCGCCCGAGTGTGGAGAAAAATATTTAGAGCTGAGTGTTTTTGATGATGAAAAATACGCGTTTTTTACCTTCAAAAAACTATGGCGCGAGCTTAGCGGTAGTTTTAGCGGACAGCTTAAAACGCAAGAAAGCATGCCGTATAGCGCGGTGAAAGTGGTTGAGCAAGCGTCAGACCCGCTCGGCTATGTGGTGCGCGACATTAATAAATGGAGCAATAATTTGATGGCGCGGCAGCTGTTGCTGACTATTGCTGCGGAGAAGGATAGTGCGCCCGCGACTGAGGCCAAGGGCATTGGTGCAATTAACACTTGGCTGTTGGGCAAGGGTATGAATTTTAATGAATTGGTCATTGAAAACGGCTCGGGTTTATCGCGCATCGAGCGCATCAGTGCAGAGCATTTGGGACAAATGTTAGTAAGCGCTTACCACAGCGCAGTAATGCCAGAACTAATGGCCTCGCTGCCAATTTTGTCTAAAGATGGTACGGTAATGGGGCGATTAAAAGACAGCCAAGCCAACGGCCGTGCACACTTAAAAACTGGCTCACTTGATGGCGTGGGCGCTATTGCAGGCTTCGTGCTGGACGCCAATAATCACCGCCATGTATTGGTAATGATGGTGAGCCACGCCAAAGCGGCGGCCAGCAAAAATGCACAAGATGCGTTGATAGAATGGGTGCATCAGCAACCTTAATTTGTAAGACTTTATGTAACGCAAGAGAACTTAGAGCCGTTTGCGGTATCATATCGTTTCTTAATAATACAGCCATTATTAAAGGTAAATATGAAGCTATTAAACATTTTATTGGCAGGTTTTTGTGCATTGTCGCTTAATGCCTGCAAAGCCGAATCAGCCGCGCCAAGTACAACTCCACAGGAAAAAACAACAATGACATCAAGTATCACAGAAACCAATATTACCGAACTACAGAAAATCGACACACAACCTGGCGCAGGCCGCGAAGCGGAGCCCGGCTTTCACATTAGCGTGCATTACACAGGCTGGCTTTACGACGAGAAAGCCGAAGGCCACAAAGGCGCAAAATTTGATAGTAGCTTAGATAGAAAACAACCATTTGATTTTGATTTGGGCGCAGGTCAAGTAATTCAAGGTTGGGATGAAGGTTTTGCGGGCATGAAAGTGGGCGGCAAGCGCACGCTAGTGATTCCACCAGAAATGGGCTACGGCGCGCGTGGTGCGGGCGGCGTGATTCCACCAAATGCGACATTGTTATTCGAAGTTGAATTATTGGATGTAAAGTAAACATGAAAGTTTGTGTTAAATGGATTGATGGTGTCAGCTTTGTTGGGGAATCAGAAACGGGTCACGCCGTGGTGCTGGATGGCGCGCTAGAGAATGGCGGTCGCAATATTGGCATGCGTCCGATGGAGATGTTGCTGATTGGTATGGGCGCGTGTACCTCGTTTGACGTGGTGACGATTTTAAAAAAAGCACGTCAGCCTATTGCGGATTGTGTGGCAGAAATTGAAGCCGAGCGCGCCGATGAAATTCCTAAAGTGTTTACGAAAATACATGTGCATTTTGTGATTACAGGTAATAATTTGAACGAAACGCAAGTGGAACGCGCAGTAAAGTTATCCGCAGAAAAATATTGCTCAGCCTCAATTATGCTGAGCAAATCTGTACAAATAACGCATGATTTCGAGATAAAGACGCTTGAAAACACCTAGCCTGTGGACTAATATCCATGCGCATTCTAGGGCATTTTCTTTTAAATTGATTGAATGAAAAATTTATCTAAAATGACAAAGCCACAAGGCATGCTGGGCATTCGCCACGTGGCTTTGTTCATCAAAGATTTAGAGTCTGCGGTGAATTTTTACACGCAAATTATGGGCATGCACATTGAGTGGCAACCTGACGCTGATAATGTGTATTTGACTAACAATGGAGATGTATTTGCGCTACACCGTGTCGATTATGTGCCACAAGGGCAGCAGCGTTTGGATCACATTGGGTTTGTGCTAAAAACCCCAGAAGATGTGGATAATTGGTATGCGTATTTTGTGGAAAATGGTGTGAAAATTACTGAAACCCCCAAAACACATCGTGATGGCGCGCGCGGCTTTTATTGCTTAGACCCTGTTGGGCATTTGCTCGAGCTGATTTATCATCCACCTATTTCAAAAATACTTACTGAGTAATAATTTTTACAGTAAGTGGCGCTTCGTTTTCCAACACGTCAATTAATCTATCCACATTGGGGTGTTTGCCGGGGCAATTTTCGGCATCTTCGGTGTGCTCGGCGTACAGCGCCAAGCCTTCAACCGCGGCATCTAGCGTAATGTTGCCATACATTTTATAGAGATGATTGTAAACTTTTAGCGAGCCTTGACTGCCGGGTTTGTTTTCGATAACGCCCGCAGGCGCGCCATTTTCGTGATACAGCTCTATGCGTTGCACCTCGTCGGTGCTATCTAGCGTTAACAACACATCACTAAATTTCTGCATTTTTGCCTTAACTTTTCAATATAGTAAGTAGCTAAATATAGTACGCGGTTTTCGTCATGACTTTAGAGGCGAGATTCATGCCGACTTTAACTGGCGCAGGCAACTCACTCGCGCCTAGCTGATTGGCCTCTTCCGCATGTCCTATCTCGTCTTGCTGCATTTGTTGCACAATTGTACGCGTTTTAATGTCAGTTTCATTGAGTTGGCTTAAATGATTTTGCAAATGCTTGGAAACTTGATTTTCGGTTTCCGCCAAAAAGCCTAAATTCCATTTGTCGCCCAGTGCGCCAGCAATTGCGCCTAACGTAAAACTACCCGCATACCAAAGTGGATTGAGCAAACTTTTGCGCCCGCCAAGCTCGTTTATACGCGCTTCGCACCAGGCCAAATGGTCAGTTTCTTCTGTAGCGGCATGCTCCAAAGCTCTAACGATGTGAGGGTTGCGCGAGGTGAGCGCTTGGCCACTATATAGGGCTTGCGCACAGACCTCGCCGACATGATTGATGCGCATCAGCGCGGCTGCGTGCACTTTACTTGCTTCGTCTAGCACAGGCTCATCTAGAGCTGAATCTGGGCGTGGTCTAGCCGAATGCGCATTCGCAAATACGGTGCGCAGGCTTGCGTCAAAAATAGCAATAAATTCATCTGAAATCATATTTAAGTACATCATAAAACAAAGCCCCACATGAAGCTATCAGGCAGGGCTTTTAATTTCTAGAAAAGTAAATTATTTTTTAGTTTCGGCAGGCTTAACGTCAGCGGCTTTTGCCTCTGTTTGTTTTGCTTCGGGCGTTTTTTGCACTGGCAAACCTTTCAGCACATTCATCGCTTGCTGAAATTGAATATCCTCTTTGCTGGCAGGCTCAATTGGGCCTTGCGGTTCGGCAAATTTTTTCTCGTTCAGTTTGGCTTTAGCCGCCGCTTCTTTGGCGGAATCCTTTACTTTAGCAGCCTCGGCGGCTTCGGTAGCGTCTTTAGGGTTTGATAAATGTTTGGCTAAATCGGCTTCATGCAGATTATTCGATTGGTCAGAACCATCTTCTACAATAATATCTGGCACAATACCTTTGGCTTGAATGGAGCGGCCATTTGGCGTGAAATAGCGCGCGGTGGTGAGTTTAATCGCGCTGCCGTTGTTCATTGGTAAAATGGTTTGTACAGAACCTTTGCCAAAGCTTTGTATGCCCAAAATGGTCGCACGTTTGTGGTCTTGTAGCGCACCAGCCACAATTTCTGAAGCCGATGCTGAGCCTGCATTCACCAGTACCACCATTGGCGTTTTTTTGTAATCTGCAGGTACGTTTTTAAGGTAATCGCCTTTGCCACGGCGCGCGTAATCTAAAGGCGTAGCGCTAAGGCGCATTTTAGAATCGGTCACGCGGCCTTCGGTGTAAACCACTAAATCATCTTTAGGTAGGAATGCAGCAGACACGCCAACAGCTGCATCCAGCAAGCCGCCTGGGTTATTCCGCATATCTAATACCAAGCCTTTAAATGGACCTTTATTTTGCGCCTGCAAAGAAATTAATGCTTTGGCGAGGTCTTCGCCTGTGTGTTCCTGAAACTGCGTAATACGCACGTAGCCATAACCTGGCTCGATGTATTTATTTTTAACGCTTTGCGTTTTAATAACGGCGCGCGTTAAATTAAAGGTCAGCGGTTTCGTCTCGCCTTTGCGTAATACCGTGAGGGTAATTTTGGTATCTGGCTTACCGCGCATTTTTTTTACAGCATCGTTTAGGGTTAAGCCGCGCACTTGCGTGTCGTCCAATTTCATAATCAAGTCGCCTGTTTTAAGGCCAGCTTTGTATGCAGGGCTGTCTTCAATCGGCGTCACCACTTTTACCAAGCCTTCTTCCATGGCGACTTCTATACCCAGACCACCAAATTCACCTTGTGTACCTGCTTGCAAGTCTTTGTAAGCGTCAGCATCCATAAAAGTGGAGTGCGGATCCAGCCCTGCCAACATGCCAGTTAAGGCCTCGTTGATGAGCTTTTTATCTTCCACAGGCTCAACGTAATCGCTTTTCACTTTGCCAAATACTTCGGCAAACACGCGCAAATCATCAATCGGCAATAGCGGAGCCGCGACTTTTTCGGCTAAAGCCGAAAAGTTAAGGCTAATCAACACACCAATTAACACGCCAGAGCCGATTAAGCCAAATTTTTCAAATGTAGAACGCATGCACACCCTTTTCATTAAAATAAACTATTGCACTACTCACGTCAGAGCATACAATCAAATATAGGTTCATTTTGCGCTATTTCAAGGTTTTTTAATAGTGCACAGTCAATTATTTTTGGAGCGGAAATGCCTATAAACACGGTAGAAATTAGCTATTGCACGCAATGCAGATGGTTGTTGCGCGCGGCCTGGTTGGCACAAGAGATGTTAACAACTTTTGAGGCTGATTTAAGCGCTGTGAGCTTGCAGCCAGGTACTGGTGGGATATTTGAAGTTCGGTTGAATGGTGCAGTGATATTTTCGCGTAGAGAGGCAGGCCGCTTTCCAGAATCGAAAGAATTAAAGCAGCTTATTCGCGATGTGATAGACCCAGCAAGGGATTTGGGGCACAGCGATAAGTAATATTGATGAGACTGAAAATGCGAACTATTTGCAATTCTGCCAAAGCTTTTTATTTGCGCTAGACTAGGGTTATCACAATAAAAAAGGAGCACGAAATGTCTGACAATCATGGCAACAACAGCCCAGTAATTAAGGCGCTTAACACGATTTTAGAGTTAGAATTAGCGGGAGTAGTGCGCTACACGCATTATTCGCTCATGGTATTTGGCTACAACCGCATTCCAATTGTGTCTTGGCTACGCGGTCAATCGGCAGAGTCGCTGACGCATGCTGAAAAAGCGGGTGAGTTGATTACGCATTTGGGCGGACATCCTTCGCTTTCAATTGGCCCGTTGCTAGAAACGCATAATCATGACATTGGCGATATTTTGCGCGAATCTTTGGCGCATGAAGCGGTTTCCCTAAATGCCTATAAAGCCTTGCTGAAGCTGGTAGAGGGTGATTCTGTGATGCTAGAAGAATATGCGCGTGAGATGATTTATTTAGAAGAATTGCATTTAGGCGAAGTGGATAAAATGCTACGTAAACCTGGCGATTTAGCCAAGTTTCACGAATAAATAGCCTCATGAATAATTAAGTTAAAATAAATGCCCTGCGAGCCAATATCCATGAGGTCTGCAGGGCATTTTTAAAATAGATTTATTTAGCAGAAGTTAATTCGTTTGTATTCGCTTCGCTATCTAACCGTTGTGCGCCGTTGTAGCGGCTGGCCCAATAGCTTGACTGCATACTTTCTACCCGCACAGCCCCGCCAGTTCTAGGTGCGTGTACAAATTTATTATCACCCACGTAAATGCCCACGTGCGAAAAGGCTGATTTTAAGGTGTTAAAAAACACCAAATCGCCAGGTTGTAATTCATCTTTCTTAACCGTTTTACCAATTTGACTAATCGCGCGCGCGGTGGGCGGCAAGGTTAAATTAGCGGCTTGGCTAAACACATAGCGCACAAAACCGCTACAATCAAAGCCCGTGTCAGGGTTACTTCCGCCGTATTTGTATTTAATTCCCGTCAGACTTAGCGCGTTAATCAGCACTTCCTGCGCTTTGGCCTGCCAGCTCGTGACTTGGGGATTCGCAGCTTCAGCTTGGGTTTCTTCGGCGCTATAAAGTACCACACCGTCTACGTTTTCAGCCAGCACTTGCTCAGCCATTAAGGATGCGCTAAAGCACAAACATAGAATAAATGCGAAAATTTTCATTAAATTTAAAACTAGAAAACCTGCCCTAAAGACTAAATTAAAATCTTCAAGGCAGGTTAAATTGAATAACTTATTGTTTTGCCATTGCGCTTTTGATCATGCCAACGATAGCTAACAACACGCCACCGCCCACACCACCGCCAGCTACTTGGGCAATGATAGAGCCAATATCCATGCCACCCGCAGCGCCAGCAGCAGCTGCACCACCAATGCCCAGCATGCCGAGTAATTGACCACCCAAACCGCCACCTAAAACGCCAATAACTGAATTTAGCGCTGTGCCCATGCTTGAGCCTTTCATTAAGTTGCCAGCAATATTGCCGCCAACTGCACCACTAATTAACTGAATGATTAAGCCTAAATCCATACATCCTCCCTCAAAGTAATGACAGAATTAAATCTTACTGCAACGTTAGGCTAACAACTTATAAAGCATAACGCAATACTTTTTATACATGCCCAAAATCACAAGTCATATTCATGGGATAATTTCAGCATGTCAGAAAACTCCCATTTAGTACAAATATTTAAGAAAGGCGGGGCGCTAGAAACCGCTATAGAAGGCTTTAGTGAGCGCTCGCAGCAATTAGAAATGGCGCTGGCGATAGAGGTTGCCATTAAAGAAAACAAACAATTGGTGGCTGAGGCGGGTACGGGCACTGGTAAAACTTTTGCCTATCTTGTCCCAGCGCTGCTTTCTGGCGGCAAGGTGATTATTTCTACGGGTACAAAAAACCTACAAGATCAACTTTTTAGCCGCGATTTACCCAATGTGCGTGATGCTTTAAAGGTGCCAGTAAGCGTGACTATGCTCAAGGGCCGCGCCAATTATGTGTGTCATTACCATCTCGAAAACGCTGCCAATAGCGGCCGTTTTGCCTCGCGCGAAGATGCCAAATACGTACATTTGATTAAAAACTTTGCCGAAAATAGCAAAACGGGCGACAAAGCTGAACTCACCGACGTACCAGAAAACGCAACCATTTGGCTCAACGTGACCAGCACGCGCGATAATTGTTTGGGTCAAGATTGCAGCTTTTATAAAGACTGTTTTGTGATGGAAGCCCGTAAAAAGGCGCTGGCAGCCGATGTGGTGGTGGTGAACCATCACCTGTTTTTTGCTGATGTGATGTTGCGTGATGAAGGTGTGGCAGAGCTTTTACCAAGCGCCAACACGGTGATTTTCGATGAAGCGCATCAATTGCCCGAAGTGGCAGGTTTGTTTTTTGGCGAAGATATTTCGACCAGTCAACTCATAGAGCTTTGCCGCGACAGCCTGACCGCACACTTAACCTTGGCAAAAGATTGCGTGGCTTTGGGTGAAGCAATTCCTAAGCTGGAAAAAGCCTGCAAAGATTTTCGGCTGGTATTTGCTTATGAAGGCTCGCGCTTGCCTGTGAATAAAGCGTTAGCGCTAAAAGGGTTCGAAGCCGCATTCGCAGACATGCAAACCATGCTTAGCGAACTTACAAAGGTGCTAGAAAGCCAAGCCGCGCGCGACCCTATGCTAGAAAAATGTTGGCAACGCGGCGAAGAATTACTGTTGCAACTCACACGATGGCTTAAAGCCGAAAACGCCAATTTAGTGCGCTGGGTAGAGGTGTTTACGCAATCTGTGCAGTTACACGCAACGCCGCTCAGCGTGGCAGATGGCTTTAGCAAACAACTCAACGCGCAACCTCGCGCTTGGATTTTTACTTCGGCCACGTTGGCAGTAAAAAGTGATTTTAGCCACTACATTGCGCAAATGGGTTTGCATGATGCAACTACAGGTTTTTGGGAAAGCCCGTTTGACTATGGCCTGCAAGCCTTATTATATGCGCCTGCTGGCATGCCTGATCCTAACAGTTCTGGATATACTGCAGCGGTCGCGGCGGTTGCGTTGCCAGTCATCCAAGCCAGTCGAGGCCGCGCGTTTGTGCTGTGTACCAGCTTGCGTGCCATGCGCGAAGTGCATGCTTTGTTAAAAGATGCGTTTGGCGAAAACGGTATGGAATACCCGCTGTTATTGCAAGGTGAAAGCACGCGCACCGAGCTGCTAGATCGCTTTCGCGCACATGGCAACGCTGTGCTGGTGGGTAGCCAGAGCTTTTGGGAAGGTGTTGATGTGCGTGGCGAAGCGCTTTCAGTCGTCATTATCGATAAATTACCCTTCGCCCCACCCGATGACCCCGTGCTTTCCGCACGCATCGATAAAATGAACGAAGAAGGCAAAAACGCCTTTATGGAATATCAACTTCCATATTCAGTCATCACTTTGAAGCAGGGCGCTGGAAGATTAATTCGCGATGAAACTGACCGTGGCGTGCTCGTAATTTGTGACCCGCGCCTTATCACCAAACCTTATGGCAAGCGCATTTGGCAAAGCCTGCCGCCGTTTAAACGCACCAAAGAATTGACAGAAGTGGAAGCGTTTTTTAAATAAAATGTTGACAATAACACTCATTTAATTTGACAATAGTGTCAGATTAAGTTGACAATAAGGTAAATGGAATGACAGTTATACGTAAGAAAAGTGAAGATTGCAGAAAGTTTATTTTGAGCAATGTCGAAAAATATCCAGCTGAAATTGCTAAAAAAGTAGCTGATTATTTTAATATTTCTCGCCAAGCCGCAAACAAACATCTACAGCAATTAGTAGAAGAAAAAATTCTATCGGTTAGTGGTAACACTAAAGGTATAGTTTATAAGTTAGCCCCGATGGTTAGTTTCAATAAACAATATCATTTGAGTAAAAACTTAGAAGAGAGTGTTGTTTGGATTCAAGATATCAAGCCGTTGTTAGGTGTGATGCCAGATAATGTAATGAATATTTGGCATTATTGTTTTACTGAGATGCTGAATAATGCCATTGACCACTCTGATGGTGAATTTGTTGATATA
>JANMYB010000050.1:0-60056 GCA_031381645.1 Methylotenera sp. | reverse complement strand
CAAGCTAATACCCATCAGGCTCTCAGGGCATTTATTTTGATTGTTTTTGAGGCATTACCCAATAAGGCGGCTCATCTTTTACAGCTTTAAACTTCAGCATGTCTTTACGCCTTAAATTTTCGTATGCCTCGTTGTAAGATAGCTGCTGAGTTTGCACATTTTTTTGCACCTGTGGCTGTGCAAATTTAGCCCACGCAGGGTTTTCTATGTAGGCTCTATCGTACATGCAGTCTTCTAGTACTCTTGCTCGCCTGCCTGCCTTTTCTAATTTTTGAAAAGGCAGTGCCTCGGACAAATGCATCGCTGCTTTTTCTGAAATCAAATCACACTCATCACCAATTTTTTCTAGTGCAGACATTGGTTGCGACTGACTTTCTACTTCCGAGTCCAAATACCAATATATCAACACAGCAATAATAGCTAATACTGGCAAGCCGAATGTCAACAATCGTTTCATGCGGAGCTCTTAACATTCAATGCTTTTAGCGGATGCTAAACATTCCGCCTGTGCGGCGCTGTCCAAATCATCCAAAAGCTGCGGGTTAATTTCTTTTAGCGTTAAGCGAATTTTGTCTATCTCTTCTTTCTTACCATGTTTGCGCGCCAATAATGCAGTGGCTTGCAAAGTAGCAGGATGGTTTGGGTGCAAAGTTAATGCTTTCTCATAATGCATTTTTGCTGCTTGCCTATCTCCCAAATGTTGCGCGGCTTCACCCATGTAATACCAAGCTTCTGCATTCTTAGGCTCTTTTTGCACCCAATTATTAGCTACTTTTTGCACGTCTTGCCAGCGATTATTTTGAAAGGGCAATACAATCTGCATAAAAAATGGGCGTGCTTCATCAGGCGCATCCCAAAATGGCAAATCGTGTTGTGAGTTTAATTTCACCAGCGGTGCTTGCATAACTGCTTTTATCAAATTAACTGGCATATTGTAAAAATAAGCTTTCTTACCTGGGCTTTTAAACGTACTCACACCGATTAACTTGCCATCGTAATCGAATATTGGACTACCACTCGCGCCTATTGAAAACGCTGCTTGAGTCCGTATCACTTCCACATCGTCTAAAGGATACAACGCTTTAATGGTGCTCAACGCCACATAAGGGGCGGGTGAGTCATTAGGCATAGAAATAGAGATGATAGACTGCTCATAACTGAGCTTTGATGAATCACCCATCGTCACTGGCTTTAAATCTGCATATTCAACCTTAAGAATGCACAAATCGTGCTTCCAATCTGCTTGCAAAGAGTCAACCGGATATTCTGTGCCCCACTTGCTAATAGAAACGCCATTTGCGCCTCCCAACACATGGCAATTGGTGACCACTTGATCTTTACTAATAGCGATACCAGTGCCAAACCCATGCCCGCCAGATTTAGTTGTAGTGCCAATTTTCACCATCGATTGTTTTAAGTTGTGCAAAAATTCTTGCGTTGGCTCTACCAAAACAGCCGCTTGCGCGCTAGCACTAAGCAACAAAAAACTCAAAGCAAACTTAATTATATGCATCTCATCCACATTTCTATTATGTGTGTCTGTTTATTTAAGATAGGGCTCAATCAACTTCATAATAGCAGGATCATCTGGTTGGGTAGTACTGGTAAAACTTTGCACAGATTTTCCACCTGGTGCGATCACATACTTATGAAAATTCCATTTGGGCGCCTGTCCGCTGGCAGCAATCAAGCCTTTATAAAATGGGCTCGCATTGGAGCCGCTGACAGAACTTTTTGCCGCCATGGGAAACTTCACGCCATACGTCAGCTTACAGAAACTACCGATTTCGGAATCATTTTTTAACTCTTGACGAAAATCGTTAGAAGGAAAGCCAATCACCAGCAAGCCTTTATCTTTATGCTGGCTATACATGGCTTCCAGCTTTTCAAACTGTGGCGTAAATCCGCACTTACTGGCGGTATTCACCACCAAAATCGGTTTATCGCGATAATCGCACAGGTTGATATTTTCACCCTGCAAAGTTTTAAACTGATGATTGAGAAGTGCGGGGCACTCCGCGGCTGAAACAGAAAGTGGGGATAGCAACATCAACAATACTCCAGCTAATAAACGCATAGTCATTCCTAAAAATTCTAGACTACCGTATGAGTAAGTCGAATAACTTAAGTTCCTAAGGTGATAATTGTTATTCCGCCGCTGTTATTCCCATCGCCACTTTAAGTTGGGTTGCAACTGTTTCGTCCAAATCATTCAGTAGCGCAACATTGGTTAAAGCCAAGGTATGCTTGCCGCTTGCTTCTGCCATCAAGCCTAAATAGTAGATCGCTTGACTATGCTGATTATTCATCGCCACTACTTTTTGCATGTGAGCTTCTGCATTTTCAAAATCTTTTACAGCATACTCAGCCGCTGCCAAGTAGAACCAAGATTCCACCGTACTAGGTTCTTCTTGCGTCCATTTGGTGGCAATTTGCAATAATGAATCCCAGTTTTCAGTGATGAACGGTTGAACAACCTGCATGAAATATGGCCATTTATCATATGAAGCGGCCCAGAAAGGTCGTTCACTTTTAGCGCTAACGGCTTGTTCTGGCTTATTTAATAGGACCTGCACCCACTCAACTGGCATATTGTAATAATAAGCTGAACTACCTGGGCTTTTAAGCGTAATTATCCCTACCAAATTACCATCATCATCAAATACACCGCCGCCGCTAGCGCCTAGCCCAAAGCTGCTGGTGGCGCGAATAATCACGCTATCATCCATTGGGTACAGCCCTTTTACAACGCCATAAGTGCTACTAGGAACAGCTTGAAAATGGGGATAGCCGATGGTAAAAACAGATTGCTCGTACTTAAGATTTTTACTGGAGCCTATTTTTGCAATTGGCGCATCTAAGTTTTCTACTTTTAAAATACATAGATCGTGATGCCAATCTGGCTTGATGGCGGTTACAGCGTGTGGTGCGCCGTTATTCACTACATTTATACTATTTGCATTGGCCACCACATGACAATTAGTGACCACTTGATCTTTTGCAATCACCACAGCAGAGCCAAGCCCGTAGCTACCATTGGCAAGCCCAACCTGCACACGCAATACTTGAGCATTGAGTTGATGTACCAGTTCATCGCTTGGCATTGCCAACGTTGAAGTTGCAAAACACAAATAAAATAAAGCCGAGTAAAACACAGTAAAACTGAGCCTAGTCATGATGGCCTCCAATTTAGATCGTCGCCAATCTACATATTAAGTTTGATACACCTCACAAAAATAAAAACTATACTAAAGAAATATTAAATTAAAAAATGCTGCTATGTATTCTGTTAAGCAATTACCGTTCCAAGTCGTTCCGCGTTACATAGCAACTATTGCATACATACTTATATATCGGCCGATCTCAGTGAAAGATTAATGCATAAATAGCAAAACCAATTGCTTAAGAACCGACACTTAACAAGACCAATTTGGTTGATAGTCCTGTAAAGCGCACAGCAATGGTGCGAAACTTAATCTTGCTGAACTTAACTTGTTAAAGTGCTCTCTAAAAATTGGTACGTCATTCACTAGCTAGGAGCTTCAATGCGCAAAGTTCTTATTGTTGTTAGTTTATTATTCCCACTGCTAGTATCCGCTGCAAACCCAGCAGAAATCAGTATGCGGCCTGGGTTATGGCAAATTACTACCACATCCGATTTATTGTTGCTAGCGCCGCACCTGCCGTCAGCGCAAATGCAAAGCATTAAAGATTTAGCCAAAGACTACGGGCTTGATATGCCACAAATTGAAAACGGCGCTGCAATCTCCCAAACATGCATTACACAAGAAATGGCTAATCAAAAAAACCTGCCCAATTTTTACCAAACTGAATTAGGCTGCACTTCTAAAAATGCGACCCGTAGTGGAAACAACTACAAAGTAGACTTTGTTTGTAACGGTGCTGATCTGAAAGGCAATGGAACATTAGATGGCGCCATTACAAACCCAGAGGGGTTTACAGGGCAGACTACCTTTACTGGCGAAGCTCAAGGTAACCCAGTAAATGAGCGGGCAGATATCAATGGCAAATGGATTAATGCAAGCTGTGGAACGGTAAAGCCGTTATAGTGAACCCTTCATTTAGGAGAAAATGGCAATGACTAATCCAGATTTAAAACACACCAAGTTTCAGGAGCATGCAGAAGCGATTGAAAAACACAAAGCCTTGTTAGAAAAGCTACATCTTGATTCAAACACGCATCTAGATGAAGTCACTAACTCACTTCAACAACTCACCCTCACGCTAGAGGAATACCTTAAGGTGATTGGTATCCCCTAATATTTAGCCCTTACGCGAACGTTCTTCACGTTTTTGCTGCATAAATTCTACATAAATGTTTTTATGCCTCAGGCATTCGCTACCATTTTTATCGCTACAAGTTTCTCTCAACTTACAAAAACAGGTATTTTCAATTAACTGTTGCAGCGTGGTTATGGCGCTACCGTTACTTTCTTTATTCATCATCATACTAGTACCCATTTTCATTCATTAGTTTTTTAAGCATCACCTTGAAATAAGGTACACCATAAACTTAAAAAGTTATAACTTGCTAGCCAAAACGTCACAATTTGCACAGTCCTGTCGAACTCTCGAACAAAACTTTGCTTGTATCCATCCCAAACTATCATCAAAAATACTTATTAATTTATTTAAGCAGTTGAAATATAACAATAAATTTAAATAACCCCCCTGTTGGTCTGCTAATTGCTAAATACTTACTGTAGGTAATTAAATTTAACATTTAAGGAGCAACAAAATGACTATTTACCAAGTAATCAACAAACAAAACCAATTAGAGTTCGCATTTCTTAACTATGAAGTAGCGCTAGAAGAAATTGCCAAGCTAAACAATGGTGAAAACAGATTTTCTATCAACGCGGTAGAAGATGAAGACTTTTAAGTAAAAGTTTGTAATAAGGTCAAAAATGAAACTAGTGAATGCATTTTTTAAGCACGCTTGGTTTGCGCTTAGCTTAAAACACGATGGCACAGGCTTACCAGCTAAGCTACCAGCGGCATTCTTGTTAATCATTTTGTATATCGCCCTAAACCTCATCAACAGTCACATGGGTCATGGCATCAAGCTAGAAACGCTGCTCGGCTTAAGCTTTATCGCTCAGTTTTACCTATTTAGCTTACGCACACCGCTAATCGGGCTTTTTATCGTCATTGGCATCATCACCAATATGCTCACATTGGCTTTAAACGAGCTTACTGGCACAGCAGAACAGCATCTTTATTTGCTCATCATCCTAGAATACATCATGGTGTTTGCCGCAATCGTCAACATCATTAAACACGAACTCAAAACTGTTTAATTAACGTGCGCCAATATTCAATTTAAGTGATAAAAACAAAAAATGATGATATTTCAAGTAATCGATGAGCAAAATCACCTTTTATTTGCATTTGCGAACTTAGAAACCGCAGCGCAAGAAGTAGAAATACTAAACAACCGTAGTGAGGATCATCGCTATTTTGTGAATGCGCTAGAGTTTGATTCGGAAGAATTATAGTTCGTTTCTAAGTTAAAAACAGCAAGAACACCTGCCCTGTAAGTCAATATCCATGAGGGTTTCGCATTCGACTTAGTGCTTTAGCACTTAGCGAGAATGGTGATGCCAAGAACTGGTACAGGGCATCTAATTATCGTCATTCCGATGAAAATCGGAATCTAGCGTCTTTTTTGTAAACCCTAAAGCCACTGGATTCCGTGTCAAGCACGGAATGACGGCGTGGGTTTTAATTTGCAACAATGGCATTCGCATGATTTTGACTTTAAATCCCCTTTGTCGCGCCTTCGGCTTGAGCCAGCAGATGGGAAGCGGCGAGGACTTGTTTGAGCGCTGAAAGCGCGAGTTCCGCAGCCGCCCAGATGCGGCGCTAAGACCGAAGGATAAAGCGGCAGCGGGGTGTCTTTTTGTTTCCCCACTTTATTTTGGACAAGCAAAATAAAGTGGGTCGCCAAGAGGCGAAAAATTTAGTTACCCTTTTGGCGGAAATGGATCATTACCATAACTATTTCGCTCACGAATTTTTCCATTTTCTCCATGAATAAATAGCTCTGCTTTCTGGTTTTGTGCAATATTACGAGCTTGTTTAATTGCTTCGCGTTGAGTATTGTGTATTGAAGTTGCCTTGCCATTACCTTCACCTTTAATTGCCCAATTATCGCCGCGTGGCACTACATGCTGATTCTTACCCATTACTAATTCTCCTAAAAATAAGTTAAAAAGGGCGGCAAAAATTAAATTGCCGCCCTAGCTTATTGCTATTTACTCCAATTTTCGCTTACAAAGTGAGACGCCTCTTGGGTTAAGCCAAACCAAGCTGCTGAGTTATCAGTTGTATCGATAACCATAACACTGTCGTTATTGTCTATACTACGATTTAACAATTCACGAGCTTCTTCTGACGTTTTTGATGATTTTACAAACCAAAAGGACTTTTGCACCTTAATCGCTTGTCCTAAAGACCCTATTGCTTTAGCAAGACCTGTATAGTTTTGGCCAACTTTGTAAAGATCATAACTAATAAATAAATTTCTCATTTTACTGCCTTTCCTTTTTTAAAAACATTAACTTACAATCAACTTAAAAAAAGAGGCTAATAACGGCGCGCCTTTCAGGGATGCTCAAGCATTTGACCTGAAGTGGACTCTGCGAGATACTACGTCTGCATTCTGCACGATTCCTAGTGAGTCGTTATTCACCCAGTAGGGCTCTGAACCCCTGCTGGGTGATACCTCCCAAAAAAAATGAAAATACCTCAAATTTCCATATCTCTACAGAACATGAGAATCCCCATACCCTTTGCAACTTCAGCTAATTACTGACTTAGGTTACAAATAAGTTCTTGGAATAGCATTTCTGCTATCTTGTAGCCTTACACAAAAGCAGCAACCATGAGTCATTATAAATCAGGGAGTTACAGGGCGACCCACCATCATTAACTGCAATTAAACAACCTCATAAGCCACAAGTTTCTTAGCCAATTAACGTATAAGTCGCAATCGACCTAATTAGCTATAATTAAGATGATTTTTTGACAGATGCTTTCATTTCCTTCAGCGCAATTTTCTGTTTGGATTTTTCCCACAATTCAGCTGCTTCCTTTTCTGGAAATCCGAGATCAAGAAATATATTACTGCCCGGTTTGGTGATGTGACTAGATCCGTGGAATTCGGAATCAATCTTAGGTGTTTGACGTTTCAATTTAGTCATGGTGCCTCTCTTCAGTGTATGTTGAGTTGCATTTACCAGTATCGACACTCTTACCATTCATCGACTTGATATTGTCTAGGGTTAGTCTAACCCTAAGATGAAGAAATGAATGTCACAAACTTTACACGGCATTCTCCGACTCTCCTGACCGGTTGCGGGACGCAAAGCTTATGACACGTTTATTATACCAATTTACATACATATGTAAAAATTCTAGCGTGTAATACCTGTCAAGGGAATATGAGCTTGCTAATAGCCAACCAAATACTCTTCATTTTGCTCATTCATTTTTCTAACTTATATGTTTAACATGAGTAATAATTATCAATGCCATAGAAAATAGGAAAAATAAAAATGACTTTGCTTAGAAATGACCCACTTACTCAACTTGCATTTTCAATATATGAAAACAAGGGTGTATTTGCAGTTTTGATTGGATCTGGCTTATCCCGTTCAGCGAATATTCCAACTGGCTGGGAAATTACTCTTGATTTAATTAGACGTGTAGCTCTAGCACAAGGTCAACCTGATCAAGATGACTGGGCAAAATGGTACATAGAAAATGCCGGCAAAGAACCTAATTACTCAGAGCTATTAGAGGATATTGCCTCTTCACAAGACGAAAGACGTTCAATTCTTCATAGTTATATTGAACCTACAACACAAGAGCGAGAAGAAGGCACGAAAATTCCTACGGCAGCTCACCATGCAATCGCAAAAATGGTACGTGCCGGTTACATCAAAGTCATCATTACAACAAACTTTGATCGACTTATGGAAAATGCCTTACGAGAAAATGGCATTGAACCCACAGTTGTTTTTTCTGAAGACTCTCTTCACGGAGCTGAACCTTTAACCCATAGTCAATGTTATTTATTGAAATTACATGGGGATTACAAAGATACACGCATCCTAAATACCGACAACGAACTTAATGCTTATCCTGATAAATACAATAATCTACTTGATAGAATTTTTGACGATCATGGTTTGATTGTATCCGGATGGTCAGGAGAATGGGATCACGCACTACGTAACGCATTATTAAGAACACCGAATCGTCGTTATCCAACCTTTTGGACAACCCGCGGTAAGCTTGGTGACGGAGCAAATACTTTAATATCGCATCGTGATGCAAAAGTAATTTCTACAGCGAGTGCTGATGAGTTTTTCCCACTACTTTATGAGCGCATTGAAACACTAGAGAAAAGTCACAGGCAAAATCCATTAAGTGTCGACCTTTTGGTCAACAATACAAAACGCTATTTATCTAAACCTGAATATAGAATTCAGCTAGACGAATTATTCGCTGAAGAAGTTTCAGAGTTACTTAAAAGATTGGAATCCGCAAATTTATCCCCGAATGGTCAATTCAGCGCGGAGGAGTTCCAATCACGTGTCCAACAATATGAATCATTAAGTGAAGTATTAGTAAAAATGGTTGGGGTGCTTGGTAGGTGGGGTGATGGTACAGAACTTACAATTGTGATTGATATCTTAAGAGCAATATATCGTGATGCAGAAAAAATCGGAGGTGGTCTTGTTGTTTGGCTAAGCCTGCGCTCATACCCAGCAGTTCTAATATTTACAGCCTATGGTTTAGGGCTTACCAAGTCTCAGCGCTGGAGTACCTTACATCAACTTTTTACCTCCACTCTAGCCAGAGAAAACCGTGATTCAGTAAGGATAGTTGCTAGCCTATTTCTTGGCTCATGGAAAGGTGGAGATAATGAAATATGGCAAAAATTACAGGGTTATGACAGAAGGAAGACTGCGCTTGATGACCACCTACTCGAGATTATGATTAATTGGAAAGATAGCTTTATCGGAATAGAGTCAAATTTTGAATTACTTTATGAGAGATTTGAAACATTAGCATCACTCGCCCACTTTGAGGGAAATGAAGTAGCAAGCCTAGAAACTGCAATCAATGACAATTCAAGACAAGTACTAGCATGGATGCCTATGGGCAGAGTTGGATGGAATAGCTCAGGATTTGAATCAATACTGCAAGAATTAGAAAATGAATCGACGTCAATTGTATTACTAGAGGCTAGATTCGCACTTGGTTTGCGTCGATTGTATGAGTTGTTTTTAGAAAACTTCAAACGCTATTCAAATCGCATGCATTGGTAGATTACTCAACTTCAGATTTAAGTACGCATTTGGAGCATATACAAGATTCATTAAATTGCGTTTCTTGCAAACGACCCAAAGTCTCAGGCATGAATGTGTAACTCTGACACCAACATGGCACATCAAAACTCCCACTCGCTGCCACTGCGCATGAGTTATCTTCGTTACAAAGTGGACAGCTACGATTTTTCTTTACCTCTATAAGCATATAGCTAGACTAACCAACACTCGCTTTAATTTAAATGAACCATCAGTTTAGCCGCATATCGCTAAGCGGCATCAGCATAATCATATGCCCTATCTATATTAATTCCTAGTAAGGATAATTGGTAATTATCAATCCAATATCGGGTGGGCTTGAATAAGTCGACCTGTGCTGTTTGATAGACATTAATTCCTAAAGAGTGGCATAGGTTAATCAAAGAACTTTGTGTCATTGCCTTCATTCTTGCAACTTCATGGCATGAGATAAACCTCCCTTCGAAATCAGTGACCGAATCCTCAACGACTCGCATCGCATTATCTTGATATCGATACTGCAAAACATCGGTATTAATGAGACTAAATAATGTATCGCGATCTATTTCAAGTGTGTTCTTTGCCTCTTCAAATGACATTCCGCCTTGTAGATTTTCTTTGAGTTGATGTAAATAATGACTTGCTGCAGCTTTATCAAATACTAAGCCGCTAGGCTTATCACTCAATTTACCAATCGGCACTATCACTCGTTTGATAACTGCAGCAATAAAAGCCGCTTTGATTTCAGCAGTGGTTTTCATACGCATGATTTGAGCGAGCATGATATGTTTTTTATCAACAAACACCTTACACAGCTCACAGCCTTGCATCAAATCCTTTTGCAGTAGCTCAACATCACGCTCATGAAAAAGTACAATCGGCGCTGCCAAGTATTTAGCTTGGTAATAACCTCTCGCACGATATGCCCGTAAAATTTCAACAGGAATATTCAATATCTCAGCCGCTTTTTTGATACTGAAACTTTTACCTTCTGCAAACGCAAATTGCTGTTGTTCAGTCAAATCAAATAAGTTTCGTACCTGACAATCTTTGGTGCCTTGTACTTTGATTAACCCTCTAGTCACCATCTTTCTGATGGTGCTTGGATGCATATTAATCTTTCTGGATAAGGCATTAATGCCAACCACATTAACTGATTCACTCGACACAAAGCTTGGATGAATAGCCGCTTGCTTCCAGCGTTCTTGCCCAAAACTAATAAAAGCGTCTCGCATAAATTGTAGTTCTTGGTCTTGTGCAATATTCTTAAAGAACGACTCATAGAATGAATTGAATTGCGCACGCAAACCATTGAATTTTAGATTGGCACCCGGTGCGTGAATCTCTTCCAAATAATCATGGAATTTGTGTGGCCAATTTGAAAACACTTCAGCAGTAATCTTGACCGCTAATAGGTCCACATCAGTAACTTTCGAATTATCATTAAACAACCCAAAACGATAGATGACTGAAAGCAATGTCTGAATTGATAACTGCTCCATTGCTTCTTTCGGAAAACCGCACCCATCCATCTGAGCTTGATTCAAGGGATGCCTCATCAACTTTGCATAAAGAATACCCAGTAAAGCCAACACAGATGGATCAGTGACTTTTTCGGATACGCTCTGTGTAAGTTCTGCACCACAACTGCATTTAGTCAGGCCTGCCCGATGCCAACTCAATGGTTTATAGCATGTGGCGCAATTCCTCACTGTTTTAACTTGATGCTTGGGGCAGAGCAACGCGTACTTAAGCTCATGGAAACCATCAATATAGCCATGCTCTTTGACGCATTCCAAACATACACTTGCGTGCTTACAGCTGGTAAACATGGATGTAATACTGTGCCCCATAATTTGAACATAGCGTCCTTTGAACTGACTGATGGTGTCCAAGCCTGTAGCTTTTAGCTCTTCTGCTGTTTTTCCAAACAGTGGTGCCAGTTTTTCTAATGAAGGCCTGGCTGAACGTGCTTCATTGTCATCCATGCCTGCGTAATGTAGAAACTTTATGGGTGACTCATAGCCATTGAGTTCAGATGTTCTTAAAATAAAGGCAGGCAAACTCTCCCCCTCAAAGGGGGAGGGTGTGATCACCAACGGCTGAAGAGTTTGAGCTTGATGTTCACAGTTAGACTTCATTTTGTGAGCGCCTCCGCTGCCGTGATTTCATCTTTAGGTTTTGTGCGGCCCGGACGTGGTTCTATATCCTCACAGTTCGCGGTACCAATCTGCTTCGCAGTTTCTAGCGAATTCTCAGTAGGGTTGGTATCAAAAGCCTCACTGAATGGATTGTCAATAAAAGTAGCCTCATCCAACCATACTGACTCTGCATAAGCCACGGCAAGGTCTTCTAATGTAATACTGAGCTTGCCATCCGTTTGCGCATTGAGACATGCTTGATGCAGTATCTTAGCCAAGTAACCAATCAAACCACCAGTAGCACAATAAAACCTGAATGTCATTTCATCTGAACCCAAATCAGGCAAGTCGTAAAGACTTAAGCCGGCCTGAAATGATTC
Source organism: Methylotenera sp. (assembly GCA_031381645.1). Classification (GTDB taxonomy): domain Bacteria; phylum Pseudomonadota; class Gammaproteobacteria; order Burkholderiales; family Methylophilaceae; genus Methylotenera_A. The sequence goes on along the minus strand of JANMYB010000050.1, from coordinate 48,155 downwards.
TAAACAGGCAATAAATTCAGATTGGGCGTCTTCATTACTCCAATCAAAACGGGGCATATGAATAGGCGCTAGGAAACGACCACGCAATTGCTGGTTCTGATTAATGACTGCCATGCAATCAGGTAGTCCAGCTACGATTAGCATCAAGCCTGAGCGATCCACAAAAATCTTTAGCCAATCCGACAAGTAGTGCTGTACCTTATGCGATACCTTGTCATAGAAATGCTGAAACTCGTCAATAATGAGCGTATGCGTCATGGTCTGCTTAAGCAATGTATAGAGACGTTCGGTTTTTTCATTTTCAGAGCCACGTTTAAACCAGAGTGGATCACCTAACTCTCTTAACATCACCTCGACCAACCCTTTTACGCTGGGCTTTGATGGCGTACGAATATTGAGTATTGGAACGACAGCACCTTCAGCATTGCGATGTTTTGGGTGTTGCTTAATGATACTTTCCAGCAGGCGAGATTTACCAGTACGTGACTCACCTACGATGGCAAGACAAGTAGGCTCACTGTAACTTTGTGTAGTCAGCAAGTGTTTCTCAATACGTGCTTTCGCTCTCTGAAAATCTTTATGTGGCACTAAAATAATATCAACTGCAGTTGGGATATAGTTAATTTTGTTCATGATGTAATCCTTTAAGAATATAAATTTAATTAAGCACGTTGGTCGATAATAGGTGCATAGCTGGGACGAACCTTAGCGACAACTGGCTTGTTTGAATTGGCTGATATAGCAGGCTTTCCGTCAGCGTTTTTGGTAACTTTTGCGGCACCAGATTTAGCAGCCGACTGTTGATTGGTGTCGTTGTAGCGCGCTACTTTGGCGTTGGATTTTTTGCGTTTAAGCTTCAATTCATTTTCGACAATCTCTCGAATTTCAGTCTTGGCAAGTGCATAGCTATACACATCCACTTTCTTGAAATGCTTTTTGGCATAACTGCGGCAAATGTTGTGTAACCAAAGTGTCAATCCGTTTGCATATTCGTGGTTGAGCGCGGGCAAGTCGATATAACCCTGATGGTCTTTGAGAATGACATATACATGACCGACATCGCTTTCATCCACACGAATTTCTACGGTCAAGTCTTCACCGTATTGACGTCTTAGTTTCATCAATTCAGGTGAGTTATAAAGTAGGTTATTAATCTCAATGCCTTTATGAGTAACCTTTTTGTCTTCAACTGCTTTACCTAACAGCATATCCAACTCCGCAGGGTTATGTGCCAAAGCAATATCTTCTGGGTTAATGCTACTAGTCCACATGACAGCAGGCGTTTGCTGGTCCAAACTACGGTGTGGTTTTTGATGGTAGTAGTCCGCAATCCATTTATGAATAATTAGTCGCAGGGTACTTAAGGTCACAACTGCATGTTTGGAAGGGTCGTAATCATCTTTTTCAAAGATATTGCTAAAGGTGGTACCTGCGATACCATGACTAACACCGTCATTGATAGAACGATTAAAGCGTTCAATCTTGCCTTTGAACCATGGTGTTTTGCGTGGGGTGTAAATAATCTCCACACCAAAAGCGAAACACGCTTTTTCAAGACTGATACTATGAAACTCCATACCATTATCGACAAATAACTGTTCCATCACACCGTGCGCGTCCCATGTATTCCGAATTTCTGGAAATTGCTTTTGTAGATTTGTCTTAGGCAAAAATGCATGCTTTAAGCATTTACCAACAGTGAGATAGCTAGGTGGCTCAAAGCCAATATAAATACCGAGTATGCAACGCGTATGACGGTCAATACATATAGTCAGCCATGGCCTACCAAGTGGGATATGTGAATCGTCATCAATCACAAATAGGTCTAATTGCGTATGGTCAATCTCAGCGGTCTCCAAAGGTTTATTAGTCACTAGGTGTTTGAGCTTGCTGCGATATTTACGATTAGCGGCTACGCGCCCATACCTTGCTGCGTCACGTTCAAAAGCAGGAATAAGGTTAATTAATCTTTCAATTAACCTTCTCGTTGGTCGAGGTAATTTCATGGCATCTGGGCGCTGCTTGTTTTCACGTTCAATCATAACCACTACTTCCCCAGCAGTTTCTTCGACTGTTCCGCGTTCACGCCGCATATAGATTCGGTCTATGCAATCTTCTGCGATTTCAATCACCTCTAATGGGTAACGTGGAGTTCTATTACCTTTGCGTTGATGCTGTTCTCCTAGTGCGAAAGCATCTTTACCATGGTTGATATACTTTTTCTTCCAAGCACAGACACTTACCCAATGCGGTGCTTTCTCAGGTAGTTTGATTTTCTCCCATATCTCTTGAATCGCCGCTTTAACAATAGCTTCAGTACTAGGTAAATGTTCAATAGCCTTGGCATACATGCGCTTAATCTTGGCTCTATCCCATGCTTTACCTTCTAACTGGCGATTCATGTTATTTGGTAGGTTATTAAAGGCAGACTCTTTGTTTACAGTTTTATTGGCATCTTCTGTGAATACTAATTTGCCATCTGCATAACGCTGTTGAAGCTCCGATGTTTTAAACTCATGAATTCTGCCAGTACGTACTTCTTGTAGCTGCCAGAGACCAGCTGCTATTTCTTGAGTAAGTTGATACTCACGTCCATCCATATCAAAAGACGTGTTTTTACAAAAATATGCGATTGCCATGATGTGCTCCTAAAGTTGTGCGTTGAAATTGCTACGAATTGAAGTAGCAGGACTGATTGGCTGATTGAGGTCGATACTGAGCTTGCCTTGAAGTATTAAGCGACTAACATTGCGTAATGTTTGCGTAGATTGTTGTTCAAAAATTCCCCAAGACATATCTGGCTCATTGGCAAATAGGCGTCTGATGCGCTCTTGCTCAAGATTAGAAATGGGTTGGCTTCCAAGCTTGTTTAATCGTTTTACGTTATCAAGTCGCGGTTGTTTGGCTAGTAGTTCTGCAAACACAATGCGATAGTTATATCCATAATTTGGCAAGGCATTAGTCAGGAACGCTGACCGCTCAGCAACATCAGGACTATTGGCATCCGCTTCAGTTTTAACTTCCCATAGCTCGTGATAATTACCTTCAACCACCATCAGGTCTGGGTAATGTCGATGCTGGATACCGTTTATTTTGTAAATAATTTCGCACGGTTGCTCTGTGAATGAAGTGACACTGGGTGTCGCATCCAAGATACGCATTGCATTACCTTCATGCACCGACTCCCACTGCATCATGCGTCCAATTTTCCAACTCGGATACTTGCCGGTATTGCGGGCATTAGAGCGTTTGACTACTTTGCGACTACGGATTTTTCCATCTTTAGGGAAAATGATTTGTATCTTGGGTACTGCTACTAATTGATTCATTGTTAACTCCTAATTTGCATCAAATGGAGTAACTCAGAAATTTTGGCGTAGAGAGTCCTGTCTAGCTAATCAGTATTTTTTACGGATTAGAAAGTTGGGATGAAAAGGGACCAAGACAATCGTCTTAAATTTGACAAAATACGGTATTGTCGTAGAATGTATTTAACTAGTTGGTAGCTAGGTGTTAAGTAACATTCAATCGACTCAAGTGTATTCCGCTTGGGTCTTTTGCATTTTAGTAGCCTAGTAATTTAGGCTACTTCACTCAGTAAGCTTCTTTTCTTCGGTACTTCCTTTCAAAAATGGCAGTTCTTATCCTGCCGCCTGATCAAACCACACAAAATTGTTTTGCTTCTTGAGCGGCCTGAAAATCAAATTAGCACGAGTTTTAATCCTGTCAAATCTAGGCAAAGAATTTATTATTAAACTAATTTAAATAAATTTGCAAACACTAAATAATTGTTAATTAATTGATTTATAACAACAATATGTAACTGACGGTTACTGCATTAACTATCGGTTACAGAGTTATAGCTGCAGAAATGAGAAAGCCGCTTATTAAGCGGCTAGATTTGACAAAAATAAATTTTCAGGGACTAAAATATTTCTGTAACTATTAGTTTTACTTGTTTGACGATTTAATCATTTTTATTTTCATCCGAGTCTGATCTTGGTCGTCCGGGTTCTAGGCGAACAAGCAAATTAAGTATCTTTAGCAATTCTTCATCATTGGCATTGTTTAGTGCGTGGAGGCCTGTACGTACAACCTCGCTTTGATTAACTAACACACCTAAGTTTGCAGAACGTTTCCTTAGCCTTTCAATACTGGCCTTTGTATTTTTTGGCATTGAGAAACTAAATCTTTCTGCTTTTATTTTGTTGTCAGATTTCACAGTAATTTATGTGGTAAAACTTGCCATATGAATATGTTATGTATAATATGTAAATAACATAAGTTATGCAATATTTTTTTACATCACTGATATCAGTACAATGCGTCACCCGTAATGAAACTCTAACTCTGCCTTTGGACCAGAAAAATAGCAGTTTTAGAAAGCCGAAACGATGTATTTTGAAAGGTATAAAAATTGAACGACAAAAAACTACTGGCTGATATTTTTCAAGACCTCCCTGCCAGTACTGCCTATAAGACAAATCAAGGACTGATGTTAAATGGGCTGTCAGAAGAAGTACTTAAAAGCAAAGATCTAGATCCCATTAGGGGCAAAGTACAACTTATTTTTACATCACCTCCGTTCCCACTTAACACCAAAAAAAAATATGGCAACCTTCAAGGTGAAGAATATTTACAATGGCTAACAAGTTTTGGTCCACTTTTTCATGAGCTATTAACCCCTGATGGCTCTATAGTTATTGAATTAGGAAACTCTTGGGAACCTGGCTTGCCCACAATGTCTACGCTAGGACTGAAAGCTCTACTGAGATTTCAGGAAGAGAACCATCTACATCTATGTCAGGAATTTATTTGCCACAACCCAGCGCGCTTACCTAGTCCAGCACAATGGGTAACGATAGAGCGCATACGTTTAAAAGACAGCTTCACAAGACTATGGTGGTTATCTCCCAGTTCTCGCCCTAAAGCCAACAACAAGAATGTACTCAAAGAATATAGCGAATCAATGAAGCGCCTTTTGAAAACAAAGCAATTCAACTCTGGTAAGCGCCCTTCGGAGCATCACATTAGCGAAGAAACTTTTGCAATAGATAACGGTGGCGCTATACCGCCAAATGTATTATCAATATCTAACACAAGTGCAAATGATCCCTATCAGGAATACTGTCGTAAAAATGATATCGGATTTCACCCTGCACGAATGCCAATAGATTTACCTGAATTTTTTATCAATTTTTTGACTGATCCAGGTGATATTGTCTTGGATCCATTCGGGGGCAGCAATACAACTGGATCTGCTGCAGAAAAACTAAATAGGCAATGGATTGCAGTTGAGCCAACCTCTCATTACATTGAGGGGTCACTTGGTCGCTTTAACCAAGATAACATAAAAATTATTAATAAAGATTTTCAGAAAGACAATACCGCCGCGGAACATTGAGATTCCAGACTGATGTATACTCAATCTACAATTAAGTAGTGAGTAATTATTTATATTCTTTAATTTCCACGGAGAGATAAATGTCAGAGGAAAATCAGCAAATTAACCCTGATGAGGCAGATCTGTCAATTGGGCCAAGAGCCCTTGATGCCTACAGCAGATTAAGCTATAGCATGTGGTTTGCCTTGGCAGAATTTGTGGATAACTCTACACAGTCTCGACTTAACTACGACAAACTTGTTGATGATATCCTGTCCCAAGAGGGCACTCCACTCACAGTCAACATATTACATAATAGACAAACTAAAGAGCTTACTATTGAGGACAATTCAATAGGTATGTCCAAAGAAGACCTAATTGCTGCATTAAAGATTGCCACTCCGACTGCTGACAGTAATGGACGCTCCAAATATGGTATGGGGATGAAAACAGCAGCCTGTTGGATTGGAAAAAAATGGTCTGTAATAACCTGTGAATTCGGTAGCGGTGAAGAATGGACTGCATTTGTTGATGTTGATGCGATCGCAAGTAGTGGCGCAAAAGTCCCATTAACCTTAAAGAAAGTTGATACTTCTCTTCACTATACAAAAATAGTAATTAGTGAGTTGCGTAGAGTTATTCAAGTAAGAAGTGAGGATGTAATTAAAACCTATTTAGGCTCTATGTATATGTTTGACCTTAGGCCTGACAATGACGGTGTAGTAAAACTCAAATTAACCTATAACGGCGACTCAATAAACCCACCTGCTGAATCCGAATGGGATACTGACCCTTCAGGCGTACCAATGAGGAAAGATCTCCCTCTAAAGAAATTTGGTGATAAAACTATAACTGGTTGGGTAGGCGTATTGAAAAAAGGTGGGAGAAAATATGGTGGTTTTTCGCTCTTTCAAAATGAACGCCAAATACAAGGCTTTCCAACTGCATGGAAACCAAAATCAATTTTTGGTGGTGTAGATGATGAAGGCGCAAACAATCTTATCGCTCAACGCTTAACTGGTTGCCTGCTACTAGATGGGTTTGTCGTATCGCACACTAAGGACGCTGTCTTATTTGAAGGGGATGAAGAAGACGAACTTGAAAAGTTCTTGGTTGATGAAGTCAAAGACTATAGAGATTACGCTAATAAACGTCGTGGTAAAGGTAGTCAACAAGTTTGGTCCAAAGAAAAAGTTCGCGACTTAGTAGAAAGTATGAGGAGCGAATTCTCCAGTGATGAATTCAAAGATGCATTAAACCAAGCCTCTTTGCCTCCATTAGAAATCATTAATGCAAATAATGCACAGCAAATGAACTCACTTTCGGCTGAAGATGAGATTGCTCGTCTTGAAATTTTACCTGAACTTACTGTGATTGTTTCTCTTAAAGAAATTAGCGAGTGGGAGCCGTATGTTACATTCGTAAGCGGAGCACAATCTAATATATTGCATGTAATTATTAATGGTATTCATCCCTATTATCAATCTCTAGAGTCAAATGATGCCATTGAAGAGTGCATACATCAGTATATATATGATTCAGTAGCTGAATATAAAACCAGCAAACTTCTAGGTAAAGTAAGTCCCGATAGTGTGCGAAGACTTAAAAATGAGCTTTTACGAGCTAGAACGATTCGGTTAGAAAATAATGCTTCTACTGTTCGTGAGCAAGCTGAATCAGAGTTATTCCAAACACCATTAGAATAAGTCAGGCATCAAAATGGCTCAACTAACTCTAAGAGGTTGGCAGATTGATGCCCTTAATTCTTGGGAGCTTGCTGGGCACAGAGGTATAGTTAGCGTAGTTACGGGTGGTGGGAAAACAGTTTTTGCTTTATCTTGCATAGCAAAAATCAAACCCATAACTACACTAATCGTAGTTCCCACTACTGCTTTATTAGAGCAATGGTGGGAAGAGTCCGCTAATTATTTCGATATGAGTCTAGATGAAATCAATATCATTACTGGCACAAAAAAACTTCGTCAAGGAACAATAAACTTAGCTGTATTAAATACAGCTGCAAAACTTCCTGAAAGATCTAATGGCATAAGCTGCTTTCTAATTATTGACGAATGTCACAAAGCAGCTTCAGATCAGTTTAAAACAATTTTGCAATTGTCCACTTTTGCTACTCTTGGTTTATCAGCAACACCTGAGCGTCCATATGATGAAGGGTTAAGAGACATACTGGTGCCAGCTCTAGGTGATGTAATTTTTAGATATGGATATGCCGAGGCATTAAGAGATAAAGTAATAGTCCCTTTCGAACTCAAAAATATTGTTTTTAATCTTGAAGATGATCGTCAAGAAGAATATGACAAACTAAGCGCGAGTATCGCTAGATCAATCAAAAACGAGGGAGCAGATTCCGAAAAAACTGTTTCACTATTCCTAAAACGCGCCCGTATTCTTAACTTAAGCCCAAACAGAGTTAAACTAGCTTTAAAATTAATCGCATCCAACAAATCAAAGAAAATACTAGTGTTCCATGAGAATGTTGAAGCATGTGAACTAATCCATCATGTTTTGAGCGAGTTTGCTATTAAAAGTGGTGTATACCATTCCAAATTACCTCTGAAAACTAGAGCACAAGTACTAAACATGTATCGTAATGGCAATATAGATGTACTAGTAACTTGCAGAGCTCTTGATGAAGGTTTTAACGTGCCAGAAACAGAAATTGGCATAATAGCTGCCAGCACGGCTACCAATAGACAGCGCATACAACGACTAGGAAGGATTGTGCGCCCATCAAAAGGAAAGAATACAGCTACAATCTATACACTTGTGGCCACAAACCCCGAAATTGTCAGACTGAAAAATGAGGAAGAAGACCTAGGTAGTATTGCGACAATCTACTGGAGTAGAGCATGAAAACGTTTATAGCGGGTTCATGTTGCATAGAAAATACTTTTCACCAAGTCGATCCAACAGAATTCCAAGAAATTGAATTTGAAGTTGAAGTTTTAAAGGCTTTAAATTGTGTATTTCCGGATTATTTTTGTGGTGTTTTTGCGGGAAGTTTTGTATTTGAAGGAGACAGGAGAGTATCCGATCTTGCACTAATACATAAAAGTTTTACTCATTGGTTTGTAGTCGAAGTTGAACTTTCCACTCATTCGCTTGAATCCCATGTTCTCCCTCAGCTTAGGTGCTTTCGTTTTGGAGAACCCGAGAGCAGTTGTATTACAAGTTTATGCAGAGGATTCCCAGATTTAAGCAGAGAAAATGCTAAGACATTACTAAGTTTAATTCCTAGATCTGCCGTAGTTATAACTAATAGTAAAAACTCTTCTTGGGATTACGCATTACGCGCTATAGACGTTCAACAAATAATAATTTCTGTTTTTAAAGATCACCATGGAAAGACAGCACACGAAGTTGAAGGTAGCCTCCAATTCACTCGAGAGAACATAGGATTCGCTACTTATTTGCCAACCGATAACTCTCTGCGATTACCAAAATCTTGTAAATTGCCCTTGGGCAAGATACAGATTGAAGACCTTTATGGATCTATTGGCACATGGATTGTAAGAGAAGATGATGGCTATATATGGATTACAAAAGAGAAGGGAACAACATTGTTTCCTACAGGTGCTTACATTCAAATTTTAAGAACTTATGATGGTTCTATTTCTTTTAAAGTATCTCCTACTGAGTATGAAAAAATCTAAATCATTATTGCTAGAAATAGTTGGGGTTTTCGAAACTCATACAGCTTGTACAATGTTCTCAACATTTGATATGAATTTATCGGATTTAGAGTAGCAATAAATGCAATTCAACATCCTAACTCTTCATCAGTTTTAAGTAATTGCTAGTGCTTTATGCGGTTGTTACTAGCCCTTTATGGGGTATAACTAGTCGCTTATGGGGTATCCCACATATCTATAAAATTTAGTTTATTCCTTCCGTATTATCCGCACTTACTCTCACCACAATTCAAGCAAGTTAAACAACCATCCATAATAATCGCCGCTTTGGTTTGGCATTTATTGCAAAGCTGCGCACCTTTAGGGAAGCCTTCTGACGTCATCTCTTCACCCGCTTTGGCATGTTTTTCAAAGTATTCGGTGCGTTTTTCTTCTACCAGTTTTTGTTGGTGCTCATCTAAACCCACTTTTTTAAGCATGCCGATAGATTGCAAATGCTGCTCGACCACATCGCCAATCTCTGCCACCAAGCTTGGTACAAAACGGCCACCTTTTTTAAAGTAGCCGCCGCTGGGTTCAAACACGCTTTTAAGTTCTTCCACCAAAAACGTCACGTCGCCGCCTTTGCGAAACACCGCGCTCATCACACGCGTTAAAGCCACAATCCACTGAAAGTGATCCATATTTTTAGAGTTAATAAAAATCTCGAACGGGCGGCGATGCTCTTGCGGCGTGCCTTCGTTCATGACTACGTCATTTATCGTAATATAAAGCGCATGCTCAGTGACTGGCGTTTTTACTTTGTAGGTGCTGCCAGTGATTTTCTCTGGGCGATCTAACGGCTCGCCAATTTGCACGATTTTTGCGTTAAGGTCTTTAAGCTCGGCCGCTTTGGCTTTGCTTTCTTCATTCACCAGCGCATAGCCAGTGATTTTTTTATCTATTTTAACTGCCATAATTTCTCTCCTAAATACTGTAGCTCTTGCAGGGGCGTAAACTCCGCCCAACTATTGTTAAACCAGTTTGCAAACCAATTTTTTATCATTAAAAAGTACGTTTTAGCTACTTGCATAAACTTCCCCTTTGTTTAGTTTTTCACAACTACCAATTTAGGGTGGTTTAAACGCTGCGTGTGAAGTGAAGACGCGACGCGTTTAGATTTTTTACCGGAATGTACACGTAGTACATGAGGATTAAAAATTTAAACGCAACAAAGTATTCACAAACTAAGCCGTTTAAAACCCCTAAATTTAGAATTTGCCGTAATACCCTTCTTTCAATGCGTCATATAGGTTTGCGGCGCTGTGAATCTCTCCATCGTATTCAATCTCTTCGTTGCCTTTTACTTCAATCTCGCTGCCGTCATCTAGCGTGAATTTGTAGGTGGTATTTTCTAAATCTTTCTCTGTTACCAACACGCCTTGGAAAGCTTCTGGGTTGAATCTAAACGTTGTGCAGCCTTTTAAGCCTTTGTCGTAAGCGTACAAGTAGATATTTTTAAAGTCTTCAAAATCGTAATCGGTCGGCACGTTAATAGTTTTTGAAATCGAGCTATCAATCCATTTTTGTGAGGCGGCTTGAATATCCACGTGCGCTTTGGCCATGATGGTAGAAGAATCCAAGAAATAATCTGGCAGCTTTTCATCTTCTTTATCGCTAAATGGCATGGCTTTTGAGTTAATCAACTCACGGTAAGCCAAAAGCTCGTAGCTAAATACATCGACTTTTTCTTTACTCTTTTTACCTTCGCGAATCACGTTGCGCGCATAGTGGTGCGCAAATGATGGCTCGATGCCGTTGCTGGCGTTATTCGCCAAGCTTAATGAAATGGTGCCAGTTGGCGCGATAGAGCTGTGGTGCGTAAAGCGCACACCTTTGCTGGCGATTTGGTTGCGCAACCCTTCGGGGAACTGCTGCATGTAGCGGCTATATTTGCCCAGCAACACTTTACCTGCAATTTTTTGCCCCACTTTAATGCCGTCTGCCGCCATTTCTGGACGTTTTGCCAGCATGTCGGCAGTCACTTCAAATTTCTCTTCCATAATCGGCGCGGCGCCTTTTTCTTCGGCCAGTTGTACGCCAATATTCCAGCCTTCTTCGGCCATGACCCGCGTCACTTCATCAGTAAATTTAATCGAGTCCTCTTCACCGTATTTCATTTTCATCATGGTAAAGGTTGAACCTAAACCCAAATAACCCATACCATGGCGGCGCTTGCGGGCGATTTCGTCGCGTTGCTGTTGCAGTGGCAAACCGTTGATCTCCACCACGTTATCGAGCATGCGGGTAAATACACCCACTACTTCGCGATATTCCGCCCAATCAAAATGCGCTTCATCGGTGAATGGATTTTTAACGAATTTAGTTAAATTCACCGAGCCTAGCAAACATGCGCCATACGGCGGCAATGGTTGCTCTCCACATGGATTGGTCGCGCGAATGTTCTCGCAAAACCAGTTATTGTTCATCTCGTTCACGCGGTCGATCAAAATAAAACCTGGCTCAGCAAAGTCGTATGTGCTGGACATAATCACATCCCACAGCCTGCGCGCCTTGATTATTTTATACACGCGGCAAGCCACTTTACCCGCATCTACGCCATCGGTTTTGGTAAGGTATTTACCTTTTACTGGCCACTCGCGCCACACCACTTGTGTTTCGTCATTCGTATTAAGGCCATCTACAATCGCTTCTTTTTCGGTGACAGGGAAGGCGAGCTTCCACTCACTGTCAGCTTTTACCGCTTCCATAAACTCTTTGGTGATGAGGCAAGAAAGATTGAATTGACGCAAACGACCGTTTTCGCGTTTGGCTTTAATAAAATCTGTCACATCGGGGTGGCTAATATCAAACGTCGCCATTTGCGCGCCACGACGACCGCCCGCAGACGAAACGGTGAAACACATTTTGTCGTAGATATCCATAAAGCTTAATGGGCCGCTGGTGTAAGCACCTGCACCTGCAACAAACGCGCCTTTTGGACGCAAGGTAGAAAACTCATAACCAATACCGCAACCTGCTTTTAGGGTTAAGCCAGCCTCGTGCACTTTGTTGAGGATATTATCCATGCTATCTTCCACCACGCCAGAAACCGTGCAGTTGATGGTGGAAGTGGCAGGCTTATGCTCTAACGCGCCAGCATTAGAGGTAATCCGACCAGCAGGAATTGCGCCACGGCGCAGCGCCCATAAAAATTTCTCGTGCCATTCTTGGCGCTTTTCTTCAGTGGTCTCCACATCGGCCAGCGCGCGCGCCACACGAGAATAAGTATCATCCATGTTTTTATCGACATGCTCGCCCGTTTTGGTTTTTAAGCAATATTTTTTATCCCAAATATCCAACGAAACTGATTGAATTGGGATTTCAACCTCGTTGCTAACTTGTGATTTTGCTGCTGGCTCAACTGCTTTTAACATGAAAAAACTCTCCCAAACTTAAGGTGATGAACGCAAACTTTAAACCTATACTGCGCTAACCCTGTGATTATAATTAACAAATTCTTATTTTTGCAGAAAACATGGTACTTAAACACAATATCTTGTGCCTTGAACGAGAATTTAAGCCTTTATTTTGTGTCCGTCAATAGCATTTTTTCACCTATTTATGCACTATTTTGGTGGATATTTTGCTGAAAGCCAAGCCAGTATTTGTTCTTGAATAGGCTATAAATTTAAGTTGCTAAATAAACGATATAAAAAATAAATGACTCGCAAAATTTTTAGCTTTGTGCTTGTGTTTTTTTAGCAACTAACAATGCCGCCATTTTGTGAGAAAATGCCGCATGAATCGATTTTTGTACTCACTTTTGCTTTATTTAACCCTGCCGTTTGTGCCCTTAAGATTACTATGGCGCGGCATTAAACAGCCTGCGTACTTGCAGCATTGGGGTGAGCGTTTTGGTTTTTATCATGTTTCCACAACAAAGCCTATCATTTGGTTGCATTGCGTTTCGGTGGGCGAAACTCGCGCGGCTGAACCATTAGTAAAAGCGCTACAAGCACAATATCCGCAACATCAAATTTTAATCACCAACACCACGCCGACTGGTCGCGATGCCAATGAGCAATTATTTGGCAATGCCGTGCAGCGTGTGTATTTGCCTTATGATGTGCCATTTGCGGTCAATAATTTTTTAAATCACTTTAAACCAAAAATTGGCTTTATCATGGAAACTGAACTGTGGTTTAACCTAATCGCTGCCTGCAAACAGCGCGGAATTCCTTTGCTGTTATTAAACGCGCGGCTTTCAAAAAAATCAGCCCGCGGCTATGCCAAACTTGGCAAATTAGCTTCGACAGGCTTGAAAAATTTGAGCGCGATTGCGGCACAAACTGATGAAGATGCAGCGCGCTTACAAACGCTAGGCGCGGAGAATATTACGGTTGCAGGTAATTTAAAATTTGATGTAAAACCGCCCACAAACAGCTTAGATAAAGGCTTGCAGCTTAAAAAACAATTGGGCAATAAGCCAATATTTTTAGCCGCCAGTACGCGCGATGGCGAAGAAGAACTCATTTTGGATGCAGTGCGTGACTTGGATTTACTGACGATTATTGTGCCGCGTCATCCACAGCGTTTTGAAGCAGTTGTCGTGATTTTGAAAAAGCGCAATATTGCATTTCAACGCAAATCACAATTAAATAGCGCAGGCCTGCAACCGCAAGGGTTGTCCCCGCAGAATATACCAGCTAAAGTTGGTTATTCATACGTGAAATCCAATACCGATGCGGGTTACAGGCCTATTATTTTGGGTGATACTATGGGTGAAATGCCAATATATTATGCCGCCTGCGATTTTGCTTTTATTGGTGGCAGCCTGCTGAGTTATGGTGGACAAAATTTGATTGAGGCCGCAGCCATGGGTAAGCCGATTTTAATTGGTGAACACACGTTTAACTTCGCGAAAGCCACTGAAAATGCCGTAGCAGCGGGGGCGGCTATTCGCGTACAAAATCACGCCGAGCTACGCAATAAAATTCAATATTTGCTAGAAAATGCACCGAAACGATTAGAAATGAGTCAAGCGGCGTTGTGCTTTAATGAGGCCTCCGCTGGAGCAACGGCGCGCTTGATGAGGCTAATTACACAGTATTTGCATTAAATCACTGTCAGTGATTTGACATAAATAATTTCGCATGCCCCATTGCCCGTATCTTCGCGGGTAAGCGAACTTTTCCAGCGCCAGCCATCACTTGCATTGACTTGCACCAAATCGCCACTTAACTTCACAATTTGGCCTGGACGTATAGATTTTAGTAATTTATCAATTTGATCATCGGCTGGAATCATGTGCATATTGGCGCTTTGTGTCTCTATCTCGCGCCGCGGAATAGGAAACTCATCCACGCGCCAATAATAAAACCGATTGGATTGCGAAATTTTGATGTCTTTTAGTATGGTTTCATCTGACATTTTGCCCCAGCCCAGCGCCAAATCGACTGGTGATAAATCAGCCTCTCGCCCAAGTGAATATTGCTCTGTAGCCAATACGCGCGCTTCGATTTCAAATGCTTCTAGCGGCGTAATGTTGTAACCGTTAAGCGTGAAGCTGGTGTGACTGGTTGAATATTGGGCAGGCTGCTGACTTGCAATAACGCCATCGCCGTGCACGACTGGCTGATGTGAAAAATGTTGATATGCACCATAACTGATAAGGGCAAGAAATATAAATAGTTTCCAGTTCACACTAAAACTATCTTATCAGTTTCGAAACCACCTTAAAGGCATCGTGATTAGCATTACCTATCCACTCAAACACGATGGATTCAGTATTGCCAATCACGCAACCCGCTTCGCGCATTCTGGCAATCGCATTGGCTTTGTTAGCTGGATTACGTGAAATAATTGCATCCTCCAACACAAACACTTGCTTACCCGCCCGATGCAACGCTAGGGCAGTTTGTAGTACGCAAACATGCGCTTCCATACCTACAAGAATTATTTGTGATTTATCGCGTTGTAATTGCTGGTTAAATTTAGGCTCGCTGTAAGCCGAAAAGGCAGTTTTTGCGATTAATTTATTATTGACTAAATGCTGTTTAATCTCTGGTAAGGTTTCGCCCAAGCCTTGTGGATATTGCTCGGTAACGATAGTGGTCACAGCAAGTAAATTTGCAGTTTGCGCTAAAATACCACAATTTTTAACCACACCTCGCAACACCTCGGAAGGCATTGCATTTGCAAGCTTAACTTGCATGTCTATAACCACTAACTGGCTAAGCGCTGCCTGCGCTACAAAATTAGTTGGCATTTGGGTTTACCACCAACTGTTGATTAATATCTTGCAAATCCGCCTCGGCAACTAAGCCAGATGAGGTTTTTAGGCGGATGATATTCACCAAATAATTATAACGCGCTTGCAATAAATCGCGCTTAGCAGAAAAAAGTTGCTGCTGCGCGTTCAACACATCGACGCTAGTGCGTACACCAACTTCGTAACCCAACTTAGTCGAATCAAGCTGACTTTGGCTAGAAATCAAGGCTTGCTCTAATGCTTTAACTTGCGCAATGGTGGTGTTTAAATTCAAATAAGCACGCTGCGTTTCTAAGTCAGCGCTACGACGCGCAATTTCAATGTCATCTAGCGCTTTTTGCTTATTCAGCACCGCCTGACGTGCACGCGAGCTAATTGCGCCGCCCGCATACAATGGAATTTGCAATTGCAAACCGATGGTGGCATTTTTTAGCTCATTACCTGCGCTGAATACTGATGGGCTGCCGTTTGCATAGCTGTTTGTATAGCTCGCCACTGCATCCAGAGTTGGTAAGTGGCCAGCTTGCGCGTTTTCCACATCTTGTTCTGCCAGCTTAAGTGCGTCTTGTTGAATTTGTATATTCAGATTATTTTGCACTGCCACCTGCTGCCAATCTTGCATGCTTTGGTTTAATTGCGCCACCTGAATATCCGATTTTGCGGTGGCTAACTTGGCGGGGATTTCACCCGTAATTGCCTCAACCGCGCGTTTGGCAATTTCATATTCGTTTATAGCGGCAATTTCTTGCGCCAAAATTAAGTCGTAACGCGCCTGCGCTTCGTTCACGTCTGTCACCGTTGCCGTGCCTACTTCAAACGTAGCTTTAGCTTGATCAAGCTGACTTAAAATCGCGGCTTTTTGCGCGCCAATTAAATCAATTTTGTCTTGCGCAATCAGCACATCAAAATATGTCTGTGTGGTCCGTAAAATAAGCGCTTGCTGACTTAAGTGATATTGCTTGTCAGCCAAACTCACTTGCGTTTTAGATTGCTCCATCGCTACCAAATTTTGTTTGCGATAAATCGGCTGACGCGCCTCGACACCCGCCCGATAATTTTCAAACTTTGAGTTACCAGGCGGGACGTTAGATTCCAAATAACGGATGTGTGTGGCTGATGTGCTAGCATCAGCATTAAAATTCACCGTTGGGCGATATAGCGCTTTGCCTTGCTCGATAATTTCTTGCGCAGCTTTATTAGCGCTTAAAGCCGAAGCCAGCGTTGGATCGTGTGCCAAAGCTTGATGATAAATATCTAATAATGATTGCTGTTTTGCTTGCTGCGCCTCTGCCGCCAACAAGCTTGCTGGGAACAAAAATAACAACAGTAAAAGTTTGTTTAACTTCATATTAAAACTCAAACTGCTGTGTCTGCGGCGCATTAATCAGCTCGGGAATACAGGTTTCAAAAAGCACGTCTTCTTTATATCCCATTTTAGAAACACGTTGTATAAGCGTTGCCTGCATTGCCGGTGCGTTGCCCAGTACAATAAACATAAACCCGCCTATCGTTAACTGCTGGCGCACGTTTGCTGGCTCTACGGGCGATGAGCCTGTATAAACAATCACATCGTAATGTTCATAACCTGTCCGTCCAAGCGTTCCATCTGCTACTTCTAATGTGACATTTTGAATATTGTTTTTACTCAAATTTTTGGCGGCTTGTGCGCTCAAATCTGCCTCAATTTCGACTGAAATCACCTGCTTAGCAAGACTTGCCAGCAGCGCTGTAAAGTAGCCACTGCCAGTGCCTATATGCAACACTGTGTACAATTTTTGTACATTCAGTGCTTGCAGAATACGGCCTTCTAACTTAGGGCTGAGCATGGTCTGGCCTTGCCCTAGCGGAATTTCAATATCGGCAAAAGCTAAACTTTGATATTCTGCTGGCACAAAATTTTCGCGCGGCACTTCGTTAAGCAGTTGCAATACTCTTGGGTCTAACACTTCCCAAGTGCGAATTTGCTGTTCGATCATATTGAACCTAGCTTGGCGCATATCAAATCTGGCATTTTCGCGCGGCATGTTATTTTTTTCAGTTTGCATCATTTCTTATTACTCCTAATGTTTCAGCCGATTATAACGTATGACCTTGTTGTATAAAGTGAAATTAAACAAGCTTTTAATGCTTAGCTCTCAATCACTTGTGGCATTTTCACTTTAAACCAGGCCGCATAAAGCGCTGGCAAAAACAATACAGTTAACAAAGTGGCTACGGCTAAACCACCCATAATCGCCACCGCCATTGGGCCAAAAAAAACACTTCTAGTAAGCGGTATCATCGCCAAAATCGCCGCAGCTGCGGTGAGCACAATTGGCCTAAATCTTCTAATGGTCGATTCGATTACCGCTTGCCAGGGCGCTAGGCCAGAAGCCGTATCTTGATCGATTTGATCTACCAAAATCACCGAATTACGCATGATCATACCCGAGAGCGCGATTGTACCCAGCATCGCCACAAAGCCAAATGGTTGGTTAAATAGCAACAAGCCTATTGTGACCCCAATTAAACCCAAAGGTGCGGTGAGCAACACCAAAAACGTACGCGAAAAGCTTTTTAGCTGCAAAATTAACAGCGTTAAAACCGCCACGAAAAATAATGGCGCGCCCTTAGCGACTGAGGCAGCGCCTTTGGCTGACTCTTCCACCGCGCCGCCCGTTTCTAGCGTGATGCCAAGTGGCAAATTGGCACGAATTTCTACTAATTTTTCTTCAATTTGGCCTGACACCACAGGCGCTTGTATATTGCCTCGCAGGTGCGCTCTCACAGTGAGTGATGGCACCCGATTGCGCCGCCAAATCACACCTTCCTCAAACTCGGATGAGAAAGTAGCAATTTGCGAAATAGGCACGCTGATACCCGCTGCGGTGTTTATCATCAAGTTTGGTAGCCGCGACAAGCGCTTGCGCTCAATCTCCGCGCCGCGTACCACCAAATCAATGCGCTCGTTGCCTTCTCTAAATTCGGTAATATAAAGCTCACTCATCGCGCCGTTGAGCATATTGGCAATATCCACAGAGCTTACGCCCAGCAGCCTTGCTTTTACTTGGTCTATCGATACTCTCACCACTTTACTTGGCTCTTCCCAGCTCAATTGCACATTGGCCAAATTAGGGTTTGCGCGCATGATTTCTGCAATATTGTGGGCGATTTCGCGTACTTTAGGAATATCGTTTCCATCCACACGAAACTGCACAGGAAAACCCACTGGCGGACCATTTTCTAAACGCAACACCGAGCCACGCAAGCTTGGGAAATCAGTCTCGAACAATTTAAGCAAATCACTACGTAAAGCCTCGCGCTGCGCTAAATCTTTACTCAAAATGACAAGCTGGGCAAAACCACGATGTGCCAGCTGAATATCTAAAGGCAAGTAATAGCGCGGGCTACCAATGCCAATGTAAGCCACAAAGTTATCGATACCTTTATTTTTTTTATTCCAATCGTGTAGCCAGCTTTCTAATTTTTTTACTTCTGCATTGGTTGCATGGTAAGACGCACCTTCGGTCATACGCAAATCGACGACTAATTCTAGGCGCGTGGAATCAGGGAAAAACTGCTGTTGTACTTTGCCAAAGCTGATAATGGAAAACAAAAACATAATCAGCGTAATGACAATTACTGTTTTGCGATAACGCACACACCAAGTGACCAAGTGACGGAAGGCATTATAAAACTTGGTGTTATAAATATCGTGGTGGTGATTTCCATTATCATTGGCTTCTTTATCTACAAGGCCCAGCTTGCCTTTTAGCCATACCATTAATTTAGATGGTTTTGGTGCATGCGCATAGTCTGGCAACAAATGGTAGCCTAAATACGGTACAAAAATCACTGCTGCAAACCACGAAATAATGAGCGCAATGGCGGACACCTGAAAGATAGAGCGCGTATATTCGCCCGTGGATGAGGCGGCTGTTGCAATCGGCAAAAAGCCTGCAACTGTAACTAATGTACCCGTCAGCATGGGCATGGCGGTCGAACTATAGGCAAACGAGGCTGCTTTTACTCTATCCCAACCTTGTTCCATTTTTGATGACATCATTTCAACGGCGATAATCGCATCATCTACCAAAAGCCCAAGCGCTAATATCAGCGCGCCTAGCGAAATTTTATGCAAACCAATATCTTGAATGCTCATCACTAAAAAAGTGGCGGCCAGCACCACCGGAATCGAAATTGCCACCACAATGCCAGTGCGCCAGCCTAATGACAGCAAACTCACGCCGAGCACAATCACCAAGGCCTCAATCAGCGATTTTACAAAATCGTTGACCGAATTGGCAACAATTTTAGGCTGCGAGGTAATCGTATTGAAGCTTAAGCCTACAGGTAGACTTTGCTTAATTCTGGCAATTTTTTTATCTAATGCATGGCCTAGCGCAATTACGTCGCCGCCCTCGCGCATACTCACGCCCAAAAATAGCGCCTCTTTACCATCAAAGCGCACTGTGTCGCGCGGTGGGTCTTCATAACCTCGGTATACGCGCGCCACATCATTCAACTTAAAATCTTGATTATTGGCACGCAATCTAATTTCGCGTAAATCTTCCAGCGTGTTATATCTGCCCGAAACGTCAATACGGATGCGCTCTGTAGGAGAGTCATAAGTACCGCCGCGCACCACTGCATTTTGCGCTTGCAGAGTATTGAGTAGGGTTGTGGTGCTTATCCCTAGCGTTGCCAATTTAGCATTAGAAAGCTCGATAAAAATACGTTGTTTTTGCTCACCAAAAAAGTCGACTTTTGCCACATCTGGTGTTTTTAGTAACTCTGAGCGAATAATTTCCGCTTGTTTTTTTAAGGCAAAATTATCAAAACCATCGCCAGTGAGCGCATACATGCTGCCATACACGTCGCTAAACTCATCGTTAAATACCAAGCTTTCAATATTATTGGGCAGCGTGTGACGAATATCGCCCACTTTTTTGCGCACTTGGTACCAAATACCGGGAATATCTTTTGAAAAGGTATCATCTTTAATGACGATAAATATCATTGATTCACCAGGCCGAGAATAGCTACTGGAATAATCAATATGCGGCACTTCTTGGATTTTTTTCTCAAGCTTATCGGTAATTTGCTGCTCAACTTCTATCGCGCTAGCGCCCGGCCAAGTGGTGCGCACCAGCATGACTTTAAAAGTAAACGGCGGATCTTCCGACTGCCCTAGTGTGGTATAGGCGAACATACCGGCAACGGTAAGCATGAGCATGAGATACAGCACCAATACTTGGTTTTTAAGCGCCCACTCAGAAATGTTAAAGTGGGAGGCTTTTGTTGCTGTTTGGCTTAAGTCTTGATTTGGCTCTTGATTTTCAGTCATGGATTTTCAGTCTTAATTGCTCAGTCACGGCATTGACTCAGTTGCTTGCTCAACTATTTGCAGTTTAACTTGTTGGCCTTTTATCAAGGTATGCACACCTGCAATCGCCACCATTTCATTGGCCCGCAGGCCACTGCTAATAGTTACACCATCTTCTGTATATTCACCCGTGGTCACCTCGCGCAGATTCGCAACCCCATTTTTACTAATTACCCACACACTATTTTTGCCATTAATTTGCGTGATTGCAGTGGAAGGAATTATCATTTTTTTTGCCTCACCACTTTCAAAACGCACCCCTGCAGTCATGCCCAGTTTCACCACCTCGTCTGCATCTAGCACAGCAATGCGCACATCAAAAGCGCGAGTAGTAGAGCTGGCGGCAGGCGCAATTTCACGTACTTTTCCAGCATAAGTTTTTTCTCTATCTGCCCACAATTTAATGTCCGCGCTATCACCCACTTTAATGCGCGTCATGCGCGATTCAGGCACTGCAACTAACACCTCAATTTGCTTAGTATCCACAATTTGCGCCACGAACTCTCCCGCTTCAACCACTTGGCCGGGCTCAGCACGTACTTGCGTCACCACGCCGTCCCTATCTGCCAGCAATGCGGTATAGCGCGCTTGATTTCCTGAAACCGCTACCTGCGCTTTAGCTTGACTGACGCGCGCATCAGCGGTTTTTAGCTCAGCCTCATACTTATCTAAGGCAGATTGTGAAATAAACTTTTTGTTGACGAGCTGGCGCTGACGCTCCACTTCAGATTTCGCCAGCGAGCGATTCGCCTCTGCCGCACGTAAATCTGCCACTGTTGCGGCCGCGCCTAAGTTGGTATCTGCGGCATCCAATCGCGCGATGATTTCGCCTTTTTTCACATAACTGCCCACATCCACTTTACGCTCAATAATTTTGCCAGCAATTCTGAACCCTTGGTTAGATTCAAAGCGCGATTTGACCTCGCCCACCAGCACAATTGCGCTATTTGGGGCAGTTTTACCTACAATTGTCACCAAGGCTGGTCGCCGCGGCGGCGGCGGTTCTACTGGTTTTTCACAAGCTAACAACAAACTAGATAAAACGAATAAAATCATTATTTTTTTCATGTTCAATCTCTCAAAAGTCCGCGCAACATCACTTCTTGCATTAACTGTAAGCGGGCTGAAATATCACTCCAATTCACCCATTTGTCGCAAGACATGCTTATTTGTAAAGAACAGACGCCATGCACACCCGCCCATATGGTTTGTGCTATCAAATCTACGTCCTGTAAATCCGCTCTAAAACGCCCTGCTGAATGCACCGCACTCACCACAGTTTTTAGTTGAAAATAAGCGTCTTGCTCGGCACTGTTTTGTTGCAAACTCGAGTCTTCTGGATTGATCGGCGCATGTGCTGTCATAAACATGAGGCGATAATGATTGGGGTGCGTTAATGCAAACGCTGCATAACCACGTCCTAACGCCCGCATGCGCTCAACAGGATCTGCAATTTGCATCATATTTTTAAGAGAGGTGGCCAGTGCTAAAAAATCTGTGTCGCAAATCGCCCTTAAGACTGCTTCTTTATCGGCAAAGTGTGAATAAATGCTGGTGGCAGAGTAGTCAATGCGTTTAGCGATTTCGCGCATGGTCACCGCATCTACGCCACGCGCCACAAATAACTCGCGCGCCGCATCTATAATTAATGTGCGCAATTGATGGCGTTCTGCATCAGTTTTTGGTTTTGGTGGCATTGGGCTCTAATATTTTACTTAAATTTATTTATTAACAGTGTTAATTTAACAACGTTAAGTAAAACTGTCAATACAAAATTTCAGCACTTTATTAAAGTTACTTGAGCTGGTATTAAGTTACTTCAGTTGATATAAGTCTAGCTTATTCCAAAGTGAGCGCTCGCTAATTTCGAGCAATTTTGCTGCTTTGGCCTTGTTGCCTTGTGTCGTTTCTAATGCAGCGCAAATCATTTGTTTTTCAATTTTCGCTGTCATGATTGGAATCGAAAATGATGCCCCAGAAGGCGCGCCGATATTGGCTCCCAGAGCATCATTTTGAATGTCTCCACTTTGAATATCAAGTGGTAAATGCTTTGGTAAAATCATTTGTTTGTTGGCTAATATTGCAGCGCGTTCCAACACATTTTCTAACTCACGCACGTTGCCAGGCCAAGCATAGGTTTGTAGTTTTTGCAGTGCCTCATCGTTAATGTACGCATCGCTTTTAGCTAAAAACTCATGGGATTTAGCCAGAAAATAGTGTGCCAACAAGCCAATATCTACGCGCCTTTCACGCAATGGCGCAACATTCAACTGAAATACATTCAAACGATAATATAAATCTTCGCGCAACTTGCCATCTTTCAACGCTTGTAGCGGGTCTCGGTTGGTAGCCGCAATCACGCGAATATCTAATGAAACTTGTTTATTTCCACCTAACTTTTCAATGACACCTTCCTGCAAAGCTCTTAGTAGCTTGGCTTGCAAATGAATGGGCATTTCGGTAATTTCATCCAAAAATAAGGTGCCGCCATCAGCCAACTCAAATTTGCCAATGCGCTCTTTTACCGCGCCAGTAAATGCGCCTTTTTCATGGCCAAACAGTTCAGACTCCAACATTTCACTAGGAATCGCCGCACAATTGACCGCAACAAATAATGCATCTTTACGCAACGAAGCCTGATGAATCGCCTTTGCCACCAGCTCTTTACCTGTGCCAGTTTCGCCAGTAATCAGCACGGTGGCTTTCTCTGGCGCCACTTGGCTAATCAGCGTTTTAAGTGCCACCATAGGTGCACTCTCACCAACTAAACCAGTATCTACAAAGTGGTTGGCAGTTTTTAAATAGGCATTTTCTAGTGTTAGCCGCTGTACTGACAAGGCTCTTGCAATTGCGATTTCCAGCGTTTCTAAATCAAAAGGACGCAAAATATAATCGCTCGCGCCTAATTTCATCGCTTCAACTGCCGTTTTAATTTCACCTTGTGCGGTCACCATAATAAACGGCAGTGTTTCGTTATCTAATCGAATATTTTTGAGCAAATCCAAACCATTCATACTTGGCATGTGCAAATCGCTCACCACTAAATCGATGGTTTGATTTTTAACAATCTGCAAAGCCTTCTTGCCATCCTGCGCCAATACTGGCTTGTAGCCTGCCTGTTTTAAGCTGATTTCTAGCAAGCGCAGCATGCTTGGTTCATCATCTACTGCTAAAATTGTTTTTTGGTTGTGTGTCATTGGTTGTGCGTCATAAGTTATGGCTATATTTTAGCTAGCTTTGGGCAAAGTGATTGTAAATTGTGCGCCTTTTTGCGGGCTGTCTTGATAGCCAATTTCACCGCCGTGCGCTTGCACAATTTGTCGCACCACAGCCAAGCCTAAGCCAACACCGCCACTGCGTTGCGTAAAAAATGGCTCAAAAATTTGCGCTTGACTCTCTGCCAAAATACCAGGGCCATCATCTATAAAATCCATCACGACTCGCCCCTTTTCATCTCGCAAATTCAGCTCTATTTTGCCACCATTGGGCAAAATTTGTAGCGCATTCATCAACAAATTCATCATTACTTGTGTCATTTGATCGGCATCTGCCAACAGATTAACGGCTTCGGTTTGCCCATAAATAATATGAATATTTTTAGCCTGCGCCTGGCTTTTTAACAAGGCAATCGCGTTGGCGGCAATCTCGGCTAAATTCACTTCTACCATATTAGGCTGTCTCGGCCGAGCCGCATCTATTAATGTAGAAACTAGTTTATTCAAGCGCTCAGTTTCACTAATAATAAAGCCCAGCACCTCTTTGCCTTCTGTTGTTAGCTTAGGCTCACGCAATAACAAATCAGCTGAGGAGCGCAATATACCCAGCGGCGTGCGTACCTCATGGCTCATGGCAGCAGACATTTCGCCCACCACGGCCAACTTAGCAGCACGTGTTAAATCTGCCTGCGATTTTTTTAAATCTTGCATCATTTTTTCAAAGGCAATAGCCAGCGCTTGCACCTCGGGCGGCCCTTCTTTAGGCGCCAACTTAACCTGATCTTTGCTAAACCCGCCTACAAACTGCGTTAATTGCGCTAAAGGCCTAGTAATGGCTTGGGCAATAGGTTTTACTAATAATGCTGCAAAAAATAAAGTGGTCAATAATAAGGCCAAAAACACGTAACCAAGACGATGTACGGGCGCCACGGCAACCGAATGCAACTTTTCTATACGCACTTGCCAACCCTGCAAATTCATCTTATTACTTAAGTTTTTATTGGCGCGTATTTCGTGCCTGGCTTGAATTTTTTCCCAATTTGGTGTGGCGGCAAGCAGGCGATTGTTGCTATCTAACAATGCAGCTGCAGTGGGATTTTGCACGGCATTATTGAGTAAATTTTGGATGACTTGCCAATTAAACTCGGCAACCAATACACCTACTTTTTGATTTGAATTAACATCAAAAATCTCTTGAGAAATTGGCAAACTACTATACTGAATGTGCCCAAAATTTAACGATTTATTCGCCAACTTTACTTGAAACCAATGATTTGCAAGTGCACTTTGTTTGCCAATTTGCTGCGCATTGCTAGCCGCAACCACCTTACCTTTACTATCGATCACATAAATTGATTGATACACATCGCCATAACTTAATCTTAGCTCCTGTAAAAAAGTAGAAACGCGTTTATCGATATCGCCAATTTGTATGTCTTGCATAATTGCAAGCTGGCTCCAGGAATGCACATTCTGTACCCGCTCAAACATTACGCGTTCAATATCATTTGCCACCGTACCGCTAAACGTTTGCATGTCACGCGTAATTTCTCTTTTTAGCGCCTCTCTGGCTTGATAAAAGCTAAAAAAACTTACCAGCATGGCGGGCAATAAACCAGCCAGTAAGAAAGCTAATAGCAACAATTGGCGAATTGATAAGTGCTTAATCAAGCTGATTTTAAACTGATATGAGACAATGGCTGTCTGTTGAAAATTGTCGCGCCAAGTGTGCGACTGCGGAGTGTGCGATGCAGAAATTTTTTATTTTCATGATGAGTAGTCTAGCCTTGAGTGCTGTGCTGTGCAAGCCTGTATTCGCTGATGAAGCAACAAGCTGGACAGATAACTTTAAATTAGGCGGCTACTCTAGCGCGGGCATCACCCTGCATCGCGACCAAGAAACGGAAGCTGCGATTAACGAAATTAGTTTAATCCTCACTTGGCAAAATGACAGTCGCTTAAATTTCTTTGGCGAGCTTGAATTAGAGCGCCCGCTGGCCTGGAATGACAGTGAAAAATTTAGCCATCGAGAAAACCATCTAGATTTGGAGCGGCTATATTTCGATTACAACTTATCTGAAAAAGTGAACTTTCGCGCTGGCCGATTTTTAACCCCCAATAGCCGCTGGAACTTGCTTCATGCTGCGCCTTTAGTGTGGACAAGCTCGGAACCACTCACCGTCTCAGAGTTATTTCCTGAGGGTACTAACGGCATTATGTTGTATGGTGCACTACCATTAAATAATGGCGCACTAGAATACCAAGTCTTTGGGGAGTTGCTGGAAGACCAAGAGCAGGAGGAAGACGAACTAAAATTTGAACATGTGCGCGGCGCACGCATTAGCTATAAAAATCAATCTGAGCTGGGATTGTCGCTACTATCTTTTAGCGAGAAAGCTATCAACTCCGCCAGCTACCGCATGGTGGGCTTGGATTTTGTAACCCATATCAAAGAAGTTGAAATTAGTGGCGAAGCCTTTCAACGTTTTAATACTGAAAATAAAGATGGTGGCAGTGGCGCTTATTTACAAACCGCCGTACCACTTAATTCTGTTGGGTTAAATGATTGGTATTGGATTACGCGCCTAGAAACACTGCAACGCCCAGATGAAAGCTCTACAGAGCGCTGGCTGTTTGGCGCAACATGGCGCGTTAAACCGACGCAATTATTAAAGCTGGAATTTACGGGCGGCAGTAAAGAACAAACCGAGTCGCCACGCGGATTTTCTGCTTCATTTGCACTGTTTTTCTAATGCGTAAATTTTTTATTTTTGCTGCGTTCTTGTGCGTTATGCAAATGTCACCTGCTTTGGTAGCGAGTGTTTTGGCTAATGAAACCATTATTGCAGTCATTGTTGCCAGCAATCAAAGTATTGATGACCTAAAATTAGCGCCCACGCAACTCAGTCTGATTTATTGGCGCAAACAACTTTATTGGCCAAAAGGGCTACGCATCAAGCCGGTTAACTTAAGGTCAGAGCATCCCTTAAGACAGCAGTTTTCGCAAACAATATTAGGTGGCCTACCAAAAACTCAAATCGATTATTGGAATGGACAGTACTTTAACGGTGTTTTGCCACCGTATTCCGTCAACTCTGAAGAAGCTATATTGCGTTATGTTGCACAAACCAACGGAGCCATTGGTTATATCGACGCTTGTCATATTGATGAACGCGTAAAAGCTGTCTTTTGGTTAATGCCAAGCGGCAATCTTTTGTCTGACAAACCCGCATTAAACTGCACAAAATAAAGGTTTTAATTGTTGATTATTTTTTTGCAATTACAAATAGACCCGCAACAATCAATACTGCGCCTAGCAGTATGCGTAGCGTAATGGCTTCTTTAAGTAACCACCAAGCTAGGAGTATTGCAATGACAACGCTACCTTTGTCTATCAACGCCACAGTTGCCACATCACCCACTTTTAACGCTTTATAATAAAAAATCCAAGAGCTTGCAGTAGTCAATGCTGAAACGGCTAGCCAAATATAATTAACCTTTTGTAGCGATTTAATCTCGCTAGGTGATACTGCCAAAGCTGCAAATATAAGTACAAAAACGCAGACAAAAATGGTGCGTACAGTCAAGCCTAATTCGGCTGAAATTCCCGCCAAACCTCGCTTGGCGACGACCGAGGTAAGACCTGCAAAACAGGCAGAAATTATTGCATATAAAACCCATCGTTCCATTCTTCACCTTAACTTAATGCGCTGAAATTTTTGCAGCGCGCTGAGGAAATAATAGCATACAAGCAACAATAACGATTAGAAGTGTGACTGATGCGCCATATCGACTCAAAGCAAGGCCGCCTGCACTGATAGGTTTATCAAGAAAATCACCTAAAACTGCACCAAGTGGTCGCGTCACGATAAATGCTGCCCAAAAAAGTAAGGTTTTAGATAAGCTTGACACATAATGTGCCAACACAATAGCTACTAACATGCTGCCAAAAATAAGCGCCGCGCCTAAATAACCCAGCCTAGCCGTATCTGCTGTCCAATCGCCGAGCACTGTGCCCAAAGTTTGCGAAAACATGATGGTGACCCAATAAAATAACTCTGCTTTGGGTGAACTTAGCGCGCTTACAGAAACAGAACCCATCGTTTTATACCAAACAGCCAATGAACCCAACAAAAGCGCAAACAATAGCGCCGAACCACCCGTGTAGCCTATGCCCAATAAGCGTGTTAAAAAGTCTGCCAGCGTTGTGCCGACAGTAGTAGTGGCAATAATGGTTGCCCAATATAAAAATGGATGAAATTTTTTGGCTTTGATTTGCGCGCTCACTGCAACAAAGAAAATGCCCGTAAATATCAAGGTACTCAACAAATAACCCAAGTTCATCGACATTGACAGCGCATCACCTGCCGTTTCGCCGAGTGTTGTGGCTAAAATTTTGATTACCCAAAAAATCAGGGTGAGTACTGGCACTTTACTGAGTGTATTATTTTGCTGGAGTGTCATTAGTCGTAAATGTTTGATTTTGCATCAACACGTCTTTTTTGGCTTCGCACATTTTTGCATCTATTTCAAACGCAACCAACAAGCTACAAAACACATCATCATGGCTCAGTGGATAATCTTTGTAGGGCATTAGTTGCTCTTTTTTGTAATCAAAATGTTTGCCCATCCAAACAATGGCTGGCACGTGGGTTTGCTCTTTTGGCGCGATGAGATACGGCGCAGCGTGTAAATAAAATCCATGCTCGCCCAGCGACTCGCCGTGATCGCTGACATAGAGCATCGCGGTGGCATGGCTGTCATCGTATTTTTTTAGCAAATCAATCACGTTCGATAAAAAATAATCGGTATACAAAATCGCGTTATCGTAACTGTTATCAATTTCTTCCTGCGTGCAGTCTTGCAGTTCACCTGTCATACACATGGGCGTAAACTTCTCAAATTCTTTGGGGTATCTCCTGTAATATTCAGGTCCGTGGTTACCCATTTGGTGCAGCACAATGAGAATATCTTTGCCTTTTCTGGCCTCAATATATTTATCTAAGCCACTTAGCATACCAATATCGCGGCATTCATCTGCACATTCTGGGTTGAGGGTTGGGCTTTTAAAATCCTCGTACTTCATGCGAGTCGCCACCCCTTTTGAATCAGAGTTATTATCACGCCACAAAATTTGCACGCCGTGGTCAAATAGAACATCTAGCGCATTTTCTTGGTTTAAAGCTGTTTCTTTGTCATAGCCTTTTCTGCCCAAAGAGGAAAACATACAGGGCACAGAAACACCCGTCGATGTACCGCAAGAAGTCACATTACTTAGGCTCACAACGTTTTGTTTAGCCAGCAATGGGTTGGTTTCTCTGCGGTAACCATTCAGTGAGAAACGATCTGCTCGCGCAGTTTCGCCAACCACCATAATCATCAGTTCTGTTCTTTTTACCGGCCCAACCATTTTGGCATCTTGCGCAAGCTGTTTTAAGGGTACTGCTTTCGCCATTTTAATTTGCTGCGTTAAAAATTTAATCACCGAATAAACGGTATAGGTTGGATTTGCATAAAAACGCGTAATTTTATGCTCGCGCCAAAACGAGGCATAGCCTGCAGTAAATGGCGCAATGAGTACAAATAATGACAGCACCAACACACCTAACAGCTTCAATCTAGATTTAAACTCAGCGCGTGACTTATCAATTTTTGGGAAGTATTTAATCACTAACCAAGCGGGGATAATGCCCAATACTATCGTTCTAATCACTAGGCTCAAAGTCAGTAAGCCTGCAAACTCCTGCGGATTGGTTTGCATGATGTTGTCAATCATCACCACATCCACAATCACACCAAACTTGTCCATATAATATGCTGCTTGCGAGGCGATAATTAAAAACAGCGCCAAAATCCAGCGCGTGGCTTTGCCGTGGCTAATGGCCAAAAAGAATAAGGCGGTTAATACGCTAAAAAAAGCGACTAATGACAGCAAAAATGGCGCGCGCTGTAACGTTAGTGGATAAATTTCTAAAATTCTGCTGAATAACGATAAGTTACCCGTCAGCATAATAAAGGTCGTTACCAACAAAATACCCCGCACTTGAAGCGAGCTTTGCTTAAAAGGCACTACTAATTTCTGCAAAAAACTTGATAAAAACATATTTAATTTTTCTCAATCATTTTTTTAATTAGCAACAGTACAAATAACACCAACCACACCATCCAAGCCGACCATAAATTGTGTGATAAAAAATGTTCGCCGCGCATCATCTGCCCCCAGCCCATCGCAAAGCCAAGCGCCAAACCAAGCACCAACATCACCTTGGCAAATTTAGGTTTCACCTCACAAAAAGCAAAGTAAAACGCCATTAATGCAAAGCCGCCACTGGCATGACCGCCAGGAAAACAATGCCCCGCCGCAACGCCTTTGGGTAAACGCTCAAACAGCGTAAACAAAGGTAAATTACCACCATACATGATTAAATCGTTTGGGCAGCCATGCATGCTCACATTTTTTAAAAGTGAAATCACGCTGGTAGAAACCACCATGCCAACGAACGCCCAAATAAATTGTTTTTGATGATGACCAATAAATTTTTTAAAAATAGACACTCTGGAAGCCTCATAAATACTAGTCTGTAGGCCTGCCCATAATGAGGCAATTGCGACAAAAATCATGCAATATTTCAAACCTATATGCATGAATCTTTCTAAAAATACTTGGTGTTTCAGTGGAAAGCTGTTTGTGGCAACATCAAAATACGGCGCGATTAAAGTTTGATCCAAGCCCATTCTTGGGTAAATAAACAACATGAAACAAGCACTTAACAACAAGCCAACGATTTGTTGTAGGTAAAAAAATTTACCTGAATTGGAGCGTAGAGTTTGATTTAAAGACGACATTTACAACCACATTATAATTTTAATGACAATATTGATCGCAAAACCAATGCCAACTTGGCGATTTGCATGGGTATCTTTAGCTAATACATTGCTTTGTATGGTTTTATTGAACTTGCTGGTGAGAAAATTGACTTGCTGGCCGACTTAAAACCCTGCAAATTTTGCATAAATTAAACTTTAATCCTGCAAAAAATACAGGATTTTATATGCTACATAAAAACAACTGTCTGAATTTGTTCAACTTTTTTATGGCACATCGATTGCGCGGCTGAATGGCATGTTACCAAAAGCGGTGAATATGGGCTTAAAAAAACAAACGGCGCTTACTGCGCCGTTTTTGAATAAGCATTTCAAAAAATAAAGCTATAAATATAGCACTGCGGGGAAAACCGTCAAGGCAAATACAAATACCAGCCACTCCATGTTCCAACGCTCAAGATGACCCGTAAAATGAAGGGTTAGTACGGCAATCGCCAACGCGTAATAAATTGCAATGAGTATCATATCTAAACCCATGTATTAAATGTGTAATTAATGTATTTATAACATTTTTTACAAAAAACACCTAAATTTTTTAATATTCCATAATTTATTACACAAAATGGTTTCTTGCCTTTTTGGCTGTTTTCGCGTAAATTTCACGCATTGCTAGGGGTCTGGTTTTATAGTTTAAAGCCAGTGAGAATCACCCTTTGAACCTGATGCGGGTAATGCCGCCGTAGGAAAGCAGCTGTATTGCTTTCCTACTAAACATACATAGGCAAAGCGTCTTCCATAGCTTCCTATGCTTTTTTTCTTTTAGGAACGCACCATGAACGCCATCGATAAAAATATTAAGTTTGTAAGCGCTGAAGCCAGCGTTGACGAAGCAACCACCAAACCGTTTGCTAAGTCGCGCAAAATTTATGTGCAAGGCTCACGCTCAGATATTCAAGTGCCGTTTCGCGAAATCAGCTTAAACGATACACCATCACAATTTGGCGCTGAGAAAAATCCACCAGTGGTTGTTTACGACACTTCAGGTCCTTATACCGACCCAAATGTGAGCATCGACATCCGTAACGGATTGCCAGCATTACGTGCAAAATGGATTGAAGAGCGTAACGATACGGAACAACTTGATGGCCCAAGTTCTGAGTTTGGTCATCAACGTAAAACTGACCCCGAATTAGCCGAAATGCGCTTCAACCTGCTACGTTTACCGCGTCGCGCCAAAGCTGGCATGAACGTCAGTCAAATGCACTACGCACGCAAAGGCATTATCACACCAGAGATGGAATATATCGCCATCCGTGAAAATCAACGCCGTGAAAATATGAGTGAGCTATTACAAACGCAGCACAAAGGCCATGATTTTGGCGCCAGTATTCCTAAAACCATCACGCCAGAATTTGTGCGCAGCGAAGTGGCCATTGGTCGCGCGATTATTCCACTGAATATTAACCACCCTGAAATTGAGCCAATGATTATTGGCCGTAATTTCTTGGTAAAAATCAATGCCAATATTGGTAACTCTGCGCTCGGCTCTAGCATCACCGAAGAGGTTGAAAAAATGGTGTGGGGCACGCGCTGGGGCGGCGATACGGTGATGGATTTATCCACTGGTAAAAACATTCATGAAACGCGCGAGTGGATCATCCGCAATTCGCCAGTGCCTATCGGTACTGTGCCTATCTACCAAGCGCTAGAAAAAGTAAACGGTAAGGCTGAAGATTTAACTTGGGAAATTTTCCGTGACACCTTGATTGAGCAGGCTGAGCAAGGCGTAGATTATTTCACCATCCATGCAGGTGTGCGCTTGGCTTACATTCCAATGACCGCAAAACGTATGACCGGTATCGTGTCACGCGGCGGTTCTATCATGGCGAAATGGTGCTTGGCGCATCATAAAGAGTCATTCCTTTATGAGCATTTTGAAGACATCTGCGAAATCATGAAGCAGTACGATGTCTCGTTCTCACTAGGTGATGGCTTACGTCCTGGCTCAATCTACGACGCTAACGATGAAGCACAATTTGCTGAATTGAAAACATTGGGTGAGCTTACTCAAATTGCTTGGAAACATGACGTGCAATGTATGATTGAAGGCCCTGGCCACGTGCCGATGCATTTGATTAAAGAAAATATGGAGCTACAACTTGAACATTGCGGTGAAGCGCCTTTTTACACACTTGGACCTTTAACCACAGACATCGCACCAGGTTATGACCACATCACTTCAGGCATCGGCGCCGCCATGATTGGCTGGTACGGTTGTGCCATGTTGTGCTACGTCACACCAAAAGAGCATTTGGGCTTGCCAGACAAAGAAGACGTGCGCGTAGGTATCATCACCTACAAAATTGCAGCACATGCGGCGGACTTGGCTAAAGGCCACCCAGGCGCACAAATTCGCGATAACGCGTTATCAAAAGCACGTTTCGAATTCCGTTGGGAAGACCAATTTAATTTGGGACTTGACCCTGAGAAAGCCAAGGAATTCCATGACGAAACCTTGCCGCAAGAAGGCGCCAAACAAGCGCATTTCTGCTCAATGTGCGGCCCTCATTTCTGCTCAATGAAAATCTCACAAGACGTTCGTGACTACGCGGCTGAGCAAGGTATCGGCGAGCAAGAAGCGTTGCAAAAAGGCATGCAAGAAAAAGCGATTGAGTTTGTGAAAAAAGGTAGCGAGGTATATCAAAAAGTTTAGTTTTTTAAACTTGCTGACGCCATTATGGCTACTTTAAAAATAAACAGAAGCAAAGATGATGCATTCATTGCCTCAAAAGCGCCAGTGCGTCGCGCAGATCCTGCCAAGCGTGACCGCTCAGTTGCAGCGCAGCATAAAGTTATGCCACCTCAACCAACAATGCCTGCAACACAGGATGCGCCTTCTAAATCTTCGCAGCGTAACCACAGGCATGACGGGAAGCCTCATGGATACTTGCCTGCAGAAGCGTCTATTGAAAGCGGTGTTACTGACAACAGGCCATTAAGAAGTGACTTACGCGCCAGACCAGCAGCCGAGCCAACGCCACCTAAACCTGCAGGTGTTGATACCCGCATTACACCGCGCCCTGATAAAAACGAGCCGCAATATCGTCAGGCACCGCGTCGTGGTGGCAAAGTACGCGATGGTTATGATGGCACAAGCACAACGCAATATGGCGCGGCAGCTAAAGCAGCATATAAGTCATCACCTGTTAATTTGGAGCAACCGCGCCTTTCTAAAGTAATGGCAGAGCGCGGAATCTGCTCGCGCCGTGAAGCGGATGAGTGGATTATTAACGGCTGGGTAAAAGTAGATGGCGTGATTACGGAAACGCTAGGTACGCGCATTAAGCCTGATGCCGACATTATTATTAGTGGTTATGCCTACGAACAGCAGGCAGAACAAGTGACCATTTTGTTGCATAAACCAGTGGGCTATGTCAGCGGGCAAGCAGAAGATGGTTACGAACCTGCGATAGTATTGGTGCACCCAGATAATGAGTGGCTGGACGACCCAGATGTATACGAGCCAAAAGAATTTCAACGTGGTTTTTTGTACGGCCTTGCGCCTGCAGGCCGCTTAGATATTGATTCTACAGGCCTGTTGGTACTCACTCAAGATGGTCGTATCGCACGCCACTTAATCGGCGAAGATTCAACTGTTGAAAAAGAATATTTGGTGCG
This sequence comes from Methylotenera sp., assembly GCA_031381645.1. Classification (GTDB taxonomy): domain Bacteria; phylum Pseudomonadota; class Gammaproteobacteria; order Burkholderiales; family Methylophilaceae; genus Methylotenera_A. Next base: position 13,783 of record JANMYB010000050.1, on the reverse strand, counting down.
GGTAGAAGGCACATTATCCGACGCCGATTTGCTACGCTTAAATCACGGCTTAAGTTTAGATGGCGAAAAACTCAAACCCGCCAAAGTGAGCTGGCAAAATGAAGACCAGCTTAGATTTGTGTTACGCGAAGGCAAAAAGCGTCAAATTCGCCGCATGTGTGAAATGGTGGGCTTGCATGTGATGGGCTTAAAGCGTGTACGTATTGGAAGTGTAAATTTAGGTAAACTTCCACAAGGGCAATGGCGTTACTTGCGCAATAACGAGCGTTTTTAAGTTATTCTTACATATTAATTTTACAAAAGAAAAAGGAAACAAAATGGGTTTATTTGACAGCGTAGCAGGTGCAGTATTAGGAAAACTTGGCGGGCAGCAAGGCGGCATGGCGCAAATTGCCTTGGATATGTTTAATCAACATGGTGGAATTGGTGGCGTTTTAGATAAATTTAAAGAAGGCGGCTTAGCCGAACAAGCCGCTTCTTGGGTAGGCAAGGGTGAAAATATGCCTATTTCTGCTGAGCAAATTTCTAGCGTGTTAGGTAGTGGCGCAATTGCCGATATGGCAGCAAAATTTGGTATTGACCCTGCCGATTTAAGCGCAAAAATCGCCGAGCATTTGCCAACGGTAATTGATAAAATGACGCCAGACGGCGAAGTAACAGGAGATTCTGGCAACTTGCTTTCTACTGTGCTTGGCATGCTGAAATAATCTTACAAATAAGTTATTTAAGGGCGCACTTTGTAATAGCTACGCCCTTTTTGTTTGGTAGAATGCGGCATGGATATTCTATTAGTCATCAAAACCATCATCATGGGCTTGGTGGAGGGCGCGACCGAGTTCCTCCCCATCAGTAGCACTGGCCACCTCATCATCGCGGGCGATTTGCTCAATTTTTTAAGCAAAGAAAAACGTGATGTATTTGAAATCATCATCCAACTTGGCGCCATTCTGGCGGTGTGCTGGGAGTATCGGCAACGCTTAACAGACAAAGTGACTCGCTTGCGCGATCAAGCTTCATCGCGCGGATTTTTTATCAATTTAGCGATCGCCTTTTTTCCCGCCGCATTAGTCGGCTTACTATTTCATAAGCAAATTAAACTCCACCTGTTCTCGCCGTTCACCGTGGCTTGCGCGCTGATTATGGGTGGCATTGCAATTTTGCTGATAGAAAAATATTTGAAGCAAGGTGAAACCAAAACCGTGGAAGAAATGACGCCGCTACAAGCGCTTAAAATCGGCCTCGCGCAAACGCTCTCGCTAGTGCCAGGCGTATCGCGCGCCGGGGCTACCATTTTGGGCGGTATTGCAACAGGTTTGAATCGTCATACGGCTACCGAGTTCTCGTTCTTTTTGGCGATCCCAGTCATGTTTGCAGCATCTAGCTTTGACTTACTAAAAAGTTACCAATTTTTAAGCGCGGCAGATTTACCCATTTTCGCTATTGGCTTTATTACTGCGTTTGCTTCAGCACTACTGGTTATCCGCATACTGATTCGCTATGTAGCCAACCATGATTTTACGGTGTTTGCGTGGTACCGCATTGTGTTTGGTTTGGCGGTATTGGCGTATTATTGGTAAACTATTTCCTTAAGCTAGACTCAAAAAAGTATCCGCAAAAAGTATCTGTAAGTTAAGCGAGGCAGCGATGAATAAAATAATCAAATATGTGTTGTACGGTATTGGTGGCCTAGTGCTACTGCTGGCATTAGTCGCAGGCTATTTTGCCGCCACTTTTAACCCGAATGATTACAAAGACGACATCATCAAACTCGTCAAAGATAAAAAGGGGCGCACGCTACATATCGATGGCGACATCAAGCTCAGCTTTTGGCCAAAAATCGGCGCTAATCTAGGCAGACTTTCTATTTCAGAACATCAATCAGACACAATATTTGCTTCGGTCGAGAGCGTAAAAGTGGCGCTGGCCGTGATGCCTTTGCTTAAAAAAGAATTGGTGGTAGATACAGTTTATGTGGATGGTGCAAAAGCCAACGTAGTCAAAAACAAAGATGGCAAGTTTAACTTTGACGATTTACTGAGCAAAGACGAAGAAGACACCAAAATTAAATTTGATATTGATGGTATCAATGTCACTAATTCTGAAGTGAAATATACCGATGAGAGTACAGGTGCAAAATATAATGTCAGCAAATTTAACATGGAGTCTGGTCACATCGCTTTAGCCGAACCTGTTGATTTAAAAACAGATTTTACATTAACCTCAAACCAGCCAGAAACCGCAGCCAATATAAACTTAAAAGGTAACTTCTTAATTGACCCTGAAACCAAGCATTTCAAAGTAAAAGGGCTGGATAGTCATGTTGTAGGAGATTTGCTCAGCGGCAAAAATATGGATATTAAAGCCAGTGGTGATGTAGACGCTAAGCCAGAATTGATGGAATTTTTAGTCGATGATTTAAAATTTGTGGCTTCTGGCAATTTCGATGGCGCAAAACAAAACATCGATTTAAGCGCACCGGCGCTCACCATTTTAAAAGAGGAAGTGTCTAGTAAAAAAGTGACTGCAAGTTTTGGCCAAGAAAAAGCGGGTGAAGTATTTAAAGTAAATATGGTACTGGCCGACATGAAAGGCTCGCCCAAAGCCTTACAAAGCTCTGGAATTACTGGCGATTTATCTATGCTACAAGGCAAGCGCACTGTCACTGGCACTTTCTCTTCGCCTTTTAGCGGCAATATTCAAGATTTAATTTTTGATATTCCAAAACTCGTAGGTAATTTAGACATTAAAGATCCCAGCCTGCCTAATGGTGGCATGAAGGGCACGTTTAATTTGGGCGCACATGCTAATATTAAAAACGAAACCGCCAACAGTAAATTTAGCTTAAACATGGCTGAAACTAAGCTGGCAGGTGATGTTGACGTGACTGGCTTTAAAAAGCAGATCATTAAATTTAATTTAAATGCTGATAAATTAGACCTAAATAAACTTCTTGGAAAACCGACCGCACCCGTGAAAAGTAGCGGAAAACCAGCTGACATGAATGCATTGAAAAACATGACGCTTGATGGAAAATTGAGCATAGGTAGTTTGATTTACGACAAATATCGCGTTTCTGGCCTTAACGTAGGAATCAAGTCCGATGTTAATAAACTAGCACTTAGCGGGTTAAATGTAAAAGTAGACGATAGCCAAATTAAGGGCAATGTGGGCATCAGCAATTTTGCAAAACCGCTCTACACCTTTGATTTAGATATAGACCAAGTGGATATTGACCGCTACGCTAAATCTGATGCGTCCGCCAAAAAAGAAGCAGCAGATAAAGCACTTGATTTAAGCGCGCTAAAAGCGCTAAATGCGGATGGCAGCATTCGTGTGGGTAGCTTGAAATACGGTAAAACACGCGCCTCAAACATCAACATCAACCTTAAAGCAGATGGCGAAAAATTGAGTTTAAACCCGCTTACCGCCAAAGTTGACGATAGCCAAATCAAGGGCAGCTTTGGCATTACACAATTTAGTAAACCAAAGTATTTATTTGACTTAGATATTGATGTTCTAGATGCCAATAAATATGCGCTTTCTGGGGCATCTTCTGACAAAAAAAAACAAGAAAATAGTGGTAGTTTAAGTGGCTTAAAAACCTTTCTGGCCGAGGGCGATTTACGGATTGGTAGTTTGAAATACGACAAATATCTAATTTCAAACTTAAAAGCTGGACTGAAAGCCGACGGCCAAAAGCTGAGTTTAAATCCACTTATCGCCAAAGTGGATGACAGCCAAATTAATGCCCACTTGGGCATTAGCCAATTTAATAGTCCAGCTTACAGTTTTGATATTAAAATCGATCGCTTAGACGCCGATCGCTACATTGCCAAAAGTGACCCGAAAGCCAAAAGTAACACTGATACGCCCATTGATTTGAGCGCGCTAAAAAAGTTGAATGCGTCGGGCGAAGCCAAAATTGGTTGGCTTAAACTTGCCAATGTTAAAACCGAAAATGTAACTCTAGGCCTAAAAGCGGCTGATGGCATCGCCACGCTTTCGCCATTTTCTGCCAATTTGTATAACGGCAGCATGAACGGAACGCTGAAGGTAGACGCACGCACCACGCCAAGCATCGCTTTTAAACAGGTCATGAAGGGCGTATCTATTGGACCACTGATGGTGGACGCCATCAACAACGATATGCTCTCTGGCACTGGCAATATCAATGTGGATGTAACAACGATTGGTAACAGTGTTGGCGCACTTAAAAAAGGTTTGCTGGGCAATGCGTCACTTAACTTAGCCGATGGCGCACTAAAAGGCGTGGATATTGCTGGCAGCATTCGCGATTTGAAAAATAAGGTCAACATACTTGGCAAAAAAGACGCCGATGCAGACAAAACCAAGAAAACCGACTTTAGTGAACTGACAGCGACATTTGACATTAAAAACGGCGTGGCTCACAACGAGGATCTTGCCATGAAAGCGCCTGTGCTGCGCTTGGCAAAAGGTGATAGCCGTGGCGATATAGACATCGGTAACGAAAAAATTAATTATTTAGCCAAACCAACAATTGTTAAATCACTTAAAGGGCAGGGTGGCGCCGAACTGGATGATTTGAGCGGTATTGCGATTCCCCTAAAAATTACTGGCACTTTTGCTGACCCAAAATACGGCATGGACTTCGCTGCCATTGGTACCGCACTTGCACAATCAAAATTGCTGGATAAAGTAGGTGGCGAAAAAGGTACTGCGGTGAAAGAGCTAATTGGCGGCGACAAAGTAGAAGGATTAAAAGGCTTATTGGGTAAGAAAAAACCTGCAGAAGCAGCATCTGTCACGCCTGCTGGCGCTGAGGTCTTACCGGCAGAAGCTACGCCCCCTGCTGAACCGCCAAAATCACTAGAAGATCAAGCCAAAGAAAAAGCCGAGAAAAAACTTAAAAAATTACTTAAGTTTTAAATAGTGGCTTTTGCGGACGCAATTATTGCTTGGCAAAAGTTGCATGGGCGGCATGATTTGCCTTGGCAAAACACTACTGATGCATACGCGATTTGGGTTTCAGAAATCATGTTGCAACAAACGCAAGTGGCTGCCGTTATTGGCTACTACGCCAAGTTTATGTTGCGCTTCCCCAATATCCACGCGCTTGCTGGCGCCAGCCAAGAAGAAGTTTTACGAAGTTGGAGTGGTTTAGGTTATTACTCGCGTGCACGTAATTTGCACAATGCCGCGCAAAAAATTATGGATGATTTTGCTGGTGTTTTCCCAACTAAATTTGATGACATTTTAAGCTTGCCTGGCATCGGAAAATCAACCGCCGCCGCTATTTCCACTTTTGCCTTAAATACACCACAACCTATATTAGACGGCAATGTAAAGCGCGTTTTTACGCGTCATTTCAACATTTCTGGCTGGCCAAGTGCGCCAAAAATTGAGCGACAAATGTGGCAAATCGCTCAGCGTGAAAACCCACAATATGAAGCGATTGCCTATACACAAGGCTTGATGGATTTAGGCGCAACACTTTGTACTCGCACAAAACCAAGATGCCCTGCATGCCCTGTCAATATTGGCTGTCAGGCTTATGCTAACAGTCTTGTGAGTCAATTACCAACGCCTAAGCCACGCAAAGCAATTCCTGAAAAAAATACAACGATGCTAGTGCTGATGAGTGGAAATGAGGTCATGCTAGAGAAGCGTGCTCCTATTGGCATTTGGGGTGGTTTATGGAGTTTTCCAGAGGTGAGTAATGATGACATTCATCTAAAGAATGCATCGCCACTCACTAAACTAACACATACATTCACACATTTTAAATTGCACATTCAACCGCAGCTTGTTCACACCAGCAAAAAATTGCAAGTGACTGAGACGCGTACCATATGGTTAAGCCTTGATGACGCAATCAGCGCTGCTATTCCTACGCCAATTAGAAAAATTTTATTAGCCTTAAAAAAAACATCTCCCTTAAATATCAAATAAGGGCTTTCTGCCCACCAAAGCCTCCAGCATTCTAAGTTCATCGTCATTATGGTCTATCACTTCAAATGCTTTCATTTGCGAAATGCCGCGGCTATTTGTGGTGACTATATGTGCATTATGTTGCGTAGCAAAGACCTCCTCACGCTCTAGCCCAACAATTAAATCCGTGTGTCCATAGCAAGTACAAGTGTAAAGTTTATCTGGCATTATTGCCGCATACACAGCTGTGCCCCTGATGCCGATAGTTGCTGTGGCTGTAAAAATGCGTGTTGTTTTCTTTCTTTTTCCAAAAACGCCCAGCATTGCGCCACCGACTAATCTTAGCGAGCTTATCACTATACTGCCTTCTTCCGAATACACTTGCAATGTGCTACCGCCACGCACTAAAAACGCATCCTCGCCCATACTAAAGACCAATTTACCATGTTTAGAAACGACGACCTCGTCTCCATTTCGTATGATAGATGTGCTATTTATCTTGATTTTATTGATAAAAACATCACCTTTAATTTCGTGAATTTTCCCTGTTGCTGCGAACGCCTCTAGGGGAATCGTCGCTACCAAAGGTAATACGGCAGCAGTAATTAAAAATTTGCGTCTTGAAATATTAGCCACATAAACCTTTCAGTGAGAAATTATCAGTTAGTCGATTTAGAAGTGATTAACTTACAAAAATTGGTAGGCAAAATAAAAGCCGAACTAGTCGGCTTTTATTTAATCTGAGCATATCTAGTGTAAACGAGATTGTAAAATCTTATCTGCCAACATTTGAAAACGCGGCGAAACAAATTGTCGCGTCTGTGAGCCAGTATCTGCAATATTCAGTAACTCTTCAATCGCTGACCTGAATCCGAGCTCGAACAACCAATAATCTTCTGGATTTATTGCTGACTTTTTATCTGTATTCACATCTTCGCAAAGTCGCTCAAATGCTTCCATACATACATTACGTTCTGCCATCACAACCCCCTAAGTTCTAAAATTTATAAGCCATCATAGAACTTAGCGGAAATTTGTCAATCGCTTTACTTTTGATGCTTATTTTTGATCCCAGCTATCTTCCCACATGCAATGTTTAATTTTGTGGCGGTTAGCAATCAGTTCATCAATGCTAGGCTCGTCATTTAGCGCGCGTTTTAAGGCCAGTTTAATCGCATCGTAATTATTTTTATACATATCGGCTTTATCTAATTTGCCTGCTTTTTCTAGTTCTATGCAGCCTGGATCTATCCAAAGCAATGCAACTATGCATAAATCGTTCACTTGATCTTTTGGAATGATGCCTTCAATCACTGCGTCTAAAATACCATCGGCAACGCCTGCCTGCACCACGCCACCAAATAAACCGACATCGGTGCTACCTTTTAGCGTCACTTTAGGCACCATCATGCAAGCAGGGCGCACTAATTGGTTAATATCGCGCACGGCAAACATGGCGGTGTGGCCTTTGCTTTGCGCCATTAAATTGGCAAATGCTTGACCAACTGGACCATCTACTGCGCCGATTAAAATTTCTGGCATGGCGGCTGTAACATCTTTGCCTTCAGAATAAACGGTGGCTTCGCCTGCTTTAAATACGATTTTTGACATAATATTCTCGATTGATTTACAAAAAATTAAAACGCTATTTTAGCAAATGCTAGCATTAATTGCTTAATTCTAACTGCATATCCACATGTGGAATATGTAAATCTTGATAAATATCGCTGGTTACCTTAAAGCCATATTTTTCATAAAAGCCAATGGCATGCGTTTGTGCCGACAACTCCATTAGCTTGCTGCCATGCTGTTTGCATATAGCTGCAGCAGCCAATAGCAGAGCGGATCCCAGACCATTGTCTCTATATTGTTTAAGCACTGCCATGCGGCCGATTTTGTGATAATCGATAATCCGCAAACAACCAATTGGTTCATTGTCGAGCTTTGCCAGCAAATGCACTGAGCTTTGGTCTAATTCATCCCACTCAAAATCTGGCGCAACAAGCTGCTCTTCAATAAAAACGAGCGTACGCACAGTGCGCAAATCATTTTTCGCATCTGCCCAAGTGACTTGAGAAATTTTAACCTGCGCTAATAGCGGCTTCAGCATGGCTGGCACTTGCGGATTTGGTAGGTTCGGTGCATGATGCAGGCTAATATTTTTTAGTGAATTTAAGGTTAATTATGGAACGTTATTTAACAGCTCTTGCGCGTATTTTACTCGCGCAAATATTTTTATTGCAAATTGTCATGCTCATTTACGGCTTTTTTACTAATCCCAATGGTTACTTAGAGTATCAAATGGGTTTAGGTAGCCTTGGTTTGCCTGGTATTTTTGCACCATTGATTATTTTAGTTAACTTGGTTGGCGGTTTAGCTTTGTTTTTTGGCTTTAAAACCAAGTTTTTTGCGCTGTTTATGGCGATTTATGCGGTGATTATTTCATTCTTGCTTAAATTACCCGTGTTGCAATATTTGGCCATAGCGGGCGGTTTGTTGATGCTGTATTTGCATCCCGAAACTGCTTGCAGTATTGATAATCTTAAGAGAAATAAAGCTTAAATAATTAAAAATAACTGCCCTACAAGCCAATATTCATAAGGCCTGCAGGGCAGCGTTTTAAGTTAATTTATTCCCATTCTAAAGCGGGATAAATTATATTCACATTACGTCTGTTAGCAATCTCAAATAACAGCCATTTATCTTTTTCGCTAGCCGCCGCGCTATCCATTGCTTCATTCATACTTTTTCCCGCTTTAATCGCTGCACGAATATCGGTAAGTAGCACGTTTAAATAGCGTTGCTCATTTTTTATCGCCAGTTTCCAATTTTTCGTCACTGCGCCATGCCCAGGCACGATTTGTTTAATAGGCTGAGATTTGAATTTTTCAAGCTCGGCAATCAAGCCTTTAATATCGCCTTCTAGCACTGGCGTGCGCTCGATAAATAATAAATCGCCTGTAAATAATGTGCTACTTTTGCTGTCCATGACAGAAATGTCAGTGTTGGTATGCGCAACTGGGTGCGCCGTAATAGCAAGATTTCTATCGCCGATATCTACCTCCAGCTTGGTTTTTACAGCGACTGTCGGTTTCACCAAGTCGCTACCTTTGGCATCTTCACCCAATAATTTAGCATTCAATTTGGTGTATTGCTCACGGCGCAACTCCATCGCCGTTTCTAACTTTTCGTGTCCCACAAATTGTGGCTTATCGACCGTAAAAGCCGCGTTTCCGTAAATATGATCAGGATGCACATGCGTGTTGATGACATACAAAATCGGTTTGTCAGTCACTTTTTTAATCGCATCGCGCAATTGATTGCCGATTTTAATGCTACCGCCCGTATCAATTACTGCCACACCTTTGCTACCAACGACAAAGCTCGCGTTGCAAATGTCGCCATGATAACCTTCGTCGATGTCTTGGTGTATGCCGTGATGCACATAAATGCCATCGCCCGCATCTTCAATTGCAAAATCACCGTGCACAGTTTGCGTATGTGCACAGCCTACAAGTGCCAAGATACAAAATAACAAAACACTACGGTTTATCATTAAAATTCGCATCATTTGTTCCTCCGCGTAAGCTTATTGTTACAATGTTGCAGTTTTGTGCAATTATTCGCTGTGACGCTTGTCACAAAAGCACATGTTTACTTTAGGGATATTACTATGAATCACGATGCTTCACGCTATACTAAAACGGCAAAAGTGTTACATTGGCTTATCGCAATTGGTATTTTTTTCATGTTCGCACTGGGTTGGTATATGAGCGAATTGCCCAAAGAAGCGCCCAAACAAATGGCCTACGATTTATTTGATTTAGGTATTTATACTTGGAACTTATCTGAGGAAGTCAGCCCGCGCACACTTTACTTTAATTTACACAAATCCATTGGCGTAACGATTTTTGCATTAATCCTCATTCGCATTTTATGGCGTATCACGCATCGCCCGCCCACATTGTTGGCCTCGTACAAGGTATGGGAGCGAAAACTCGCCACAGGCGCGCATCATTTACTCTACTTGCTCATGGTGGCCTTGCCTTTAAGCGGCTTAATTATGGCTGTAGCGAGCAAATATGGGGTGAAATGGTTTGGTTTGGAATTTATCAAAGGGCTAGACAACACGCCCATGCGCGAACTTTTTAAAGAAGTACATGAAATAGTTGGCTTCATTATTTTACTAGTGATTATTGTGCATATTATCGGCGCACTAAAACATAATTTTATTGATAAAGACGAGACGTTAAAACGTATGCTTTAAGCATAAAAGCCCGCAATTGCGGGCTTTTTATTGCTCTAAATATCTTAAAATAATGCTCTGGGAGTCTCATGGATACTAGTCTGCATGGCAGGCTTGTTTTATATAAAAATTACTTTAATTTTATGTGTGATATTGTTTGCTGTGCTCACGCACAGCCTTCAGCATAGCGTCGGCGTTTTCTGGCGGCGTCCACTGCGTAATGCCGTGACCTAAATTGAACACGTGACCATTGGCTTTGCCATAACTGGCTAAAATACTCGCCACTTCTTTTTCAATCGCCAATGGCGTGCTGAGCAAAATCGCTGGGTCTAAATTGCCTTGCAGGGCGACTTTATCACCCACGCGTTTACGCGCTTGGCCAATATCCACCGCCCAATCCAGCCCAAGCGCATCTGCGCCAATGTTCGCTTGTACTTCTAACCACAGCGCGCCGCCTTTGGTGAAGACAATGCTGGGTACTTTTTGGCCATCGTTAGTTTTGGTTAAACCCGCCACAATTTTTTGCATGTAATTAAGCGAGAATTCTATATAGGCGTTATGCGAAAGCGCGCCGCCCCATGAATCAAATATCATCACGGCTTGCGCACCCGCGGCAATTTGTGCGTTTAAATATTGAATTACTGTGAGTGCAGTGGTTTCTAAAATGTGGTGTAGCAAATCTGGTCGTGCGTAAGCCATTTTTTTGATGTTTAAAAAGTCCGTGCCACCTTTACCTTCTACCATATAAGTGGCCAGCGTCCACGGACTGCCAGAGAAGCCAATCAAAGGCACGCGCCCATTTAAAGCTTTACGAATTTGGCTAACTGCATCAAACACATACTGCAATTTGTCCATATCTGGCACTACAAGCTTTTTAATATCGGCTTCTTCGCGCAGTGTGCGTTCAAATTTTGGCCCTTCGCCTTCTTCAAAATACAGCCCCAAGCCCATGGCATCTGGTACGGTGAGAATATCGGAAAATAAAATGGAAGCATCTAATAATGGATAGCGATCGAGCGGCTGCAAAGTGACTTCTGTCGCGAAATTTGGACTTTTGCAAAGTTGCAAAAAACTGCCTGCAGTTTTACGACTTTCACGATATTCAGGTAAATATCGACCCGCTTGACGCATCATCCACACGGGCGTGTAATCGCTAGGCTGGCGCATTAAGGCGCGCAGAAAAGTATCGTTTTGAAGTGTGGTCATTAATTAGCGTGGCAGTGTAGTTGAACCCATCAAAAACTCATCCACAGCGCTCGCTGCTTGGCGGCCTTCGCGTATTGCCCATACCACTAGCGATTGCCCGCGGCGCATGTCGCCAGCAGCAAACACTTTATCGATATTGGTTTTATAGCAGCCTTCGCCATCTGTAGTGGCTCTAGCGTTGCCGCGCACATCTTTTTCTACACCAAATGCTTCTAACACTGCTTGCACGGGCGATACAAAGCCCATGGCAAGCAACACTAAATCTGCAGGAATAGTAAATTCCGAATCTGCAACTTCACTCATTTTGCCGTCTTTCCACTCTACTTTTGCGCCGACCAAATGTGTGACTTTACCGTTTTCACCTTTAAGTTCTTTAGTGGTAATCGACCAATCGCGATTTGCGCCTTCTTCGTGGCTACTGGATGTGCGTAATTTAAGCGGCCAATTTGGCCATACTAACTCTTTATTCTCTTTTAGAGGTGGTTGTGGCATCAGCTCAAACTGCGTCACGCTTAAGGCGCCATGGCGGTTGCTAGTACCCACGCAATCGGAACCAGTATCGCCGCCGCCAATCACCACAACGTGCTTGCCTGTGGCTTTAACTTGATTCGAAATCGCATCGCCTGCATTCACTTTATTTTGTGCAGGTAAAAAATCCATTGCATACATTACGCCATCTAGCTCACGCCCAGTTACTGGCAAATCACGCGGAAACTCTGCGCCCCCTGCCAACACAACCGCATCGTATTGTTTTAATACATCTTCCGCACTGACGTTTTTACCCACATGTTGATTCACAAGAAACTCAACGCCTTCGGCCTGCATCTGCGCCATGCGTCTATCAATATGCGATTTTTCCATTTTAAAATCAGGGATGCCATAACGCAGCAAACCACCAATGCGGCTATTTTTTTCTAACACTGTGACAGCATGGCCCGCACGTGCCAGTTGCTGCGCTGTTGCTAAACCGGCAGGCCCAGAACCCACAACAGCCACTTTTTTGCCCGTTTTGTTCGGATTGATTTGCGGCGTTACCCAATCGTTTTCCCACGCTTTATCGATAATCGCATGCTCGATAGACTTAATGCCAACAGCGTCGTTATTGATATTAAGAGTGCATGCGGCTTCGCAAGGTGCTGGGCAAATGCGGCCAGTAAACTCAGGAAAGTTATTGGTGGAATGCAGCACATCAATCGCGTTACGCCAATCTTGGTGATACACCAAATCGTTAAAATCGGGGATGATATTGTTGACTGGACAACCCGTGGTACAAAAAGGAATGCCGCAGTCCATGCACCGCGCGCCTTGCTGTTTGGCTTGATCATCAGTGAGATGCAATACAAATTCTTTGTAATTTTTAACGCGATCTGCGATGGGCAAATTTGCCTCTGACAGACGTTCAAATTCCATAAATCCAGTGACTTTACCCATTATGCGGCTACCAATACTTTATCTTCAGCGAGTTCAATTAATGCACGTTTATACTCGTTCGGCATGACTTTAACAAATTTACCGCGTGCGTGTTCCCAATCAGCAAGAATCGCCTTGGCACGCTCACTGTTAGTGTAGTTTGCATGATTGTTGATTAAGGCCAACAGCGTGATTTCATCTGGCTGGTCGAGATGGTGTATAGCATCGCTAGCTACGCTTGCATGATGCACAACTTTTTCTAACGACACCATGCCCATATTACAGCGCTTAGCAAATAGGTCGTCTTCATCGTAAACATACGCCACGCCGCCGCTCATGCCCGCTGCGAAGTTTTGCCCAGTTAAACCAAGTACAACCACCGTGCCGCCCGTCATATATTCGCAACCGTGATTGCCCACACCTTCAACAACCGCGCTGGCACCAGAGTTTCGCACACAGAAACGCTCGCCTGCAACGCCGTTAAAATAAGCCTCACCCGTTGTTGCTCCATACATCACTGTATTACCGATGATGATGTTTTCGTGCGCTTTGCCTTTAAATGCCGCAGGGCACTTAATCACAATGCGCCCACCACACAAGCCTTTTCCGACGTAATCGTTACCTTCACCGGTTAAGTCAAAGGTGATACCTTTGGCCAAAAATGCGGCAAAACTTTGCCCAGAGGTGCCAGTAAAGTTCACATGAATCGTGTCATCTGCCAAACCAGTGTTTCCGTAACGCACAGCAATTTGATTTGACAACATCGTACCTACGGTACGATTAGTATTGGTAATTGGCATGTCGATAACCAATTTACTACCATGTTCAAGTGCAGGTTTTGCCAACTCGATGAGCTTATTATCCAACGCATTCGCCAAGTTGTGATCTTGCCCTTCAACATTTTTACGTGCCACAGTTGCTGGCATATCAACTTGATGGAAAACTTTACTGAAATCTAAACCATGAATTTTCCAGTGGTCGATGCCAGCTTTCATATCTAACAAATCGCTG
>JANMYB010000038.1:0-49400 GCA_031381645.1 Methylotenera sp. | reverse complement strand
GCACCCTTGTAGGTGTTTGTCTTACAAACACCTACAAGGGGCTTAGATATTGACCTATATCAATGCGTAATTTGCGTAAAATTTAATGGAATTAAATTTAAACGCGGCTAAATCTGTTAGTGAGTCAATGTCATTAAAATTAACTTCCTAATAAATAATTAAAGTTTTTATTCTTTCTACCGTAATTAATATGTTTTTCTTAAAGCAACATAATATAAAAAACATTACTGGTATCACTCAATAAATATTTATCGGCAATACTTTATAAAACTTTAGGGTGATTTTTAAAAAAATTAAAATAATTTATAAGTTATTGTTTTTTATATATTAAATATTTATAAAAACATAATTCTTTGACCTACTTCATACAAATTCCCATCTGCAGACTTAGGGAAAGGCCAGCATTCACCCTTTTATTCTAAAGATGCAACCACACTAATTCGCTTAATAATTACCCCTACGCATTAAAAGCCAGAAAGAAGTTTCTGGGTCGAACAACATGGAGAATCGTCATGGCAGATGACAGCGATTTAGAAAAAACAGAACAAGCCTCGCCCAAGCGCTTAGAAAGCGCGCGAGAAGAAGGAGATGTGCCTCGCTCTCGCGAGCTGGCCACTGTTGCTGTGCTATTCGCTGCTGGCTTAAGCTTGTTAATGATGGGCGGCCACCTAAATAAAGCACTAAAAGACACCATGACTACTGGCCTGCACTTTGACCGTACAATAGCCTTTGAGCCTATTCTGCTACTAATAAAAGTATCAGAAATGATTTCTTCATTACTTATAGCATTTGCACCTTTTGCACTTATCTTAATCGCTGTGGCTATCGCCTCACCTATTATTATTGGTGGCTGGGTCTTTAGTGGCAAAGCGTTTGCTCCACAATTTGGCCGTCTCAATCCATTGAAGGGTCTTGAAAATTTAGCATCTAAAAATGCTGCGGTAGAATTGACCAAGTCAATCGTAAAAACATTTCTGGTCGCCACTGTGGCTTACACAGTAATCTCGCGAGATATGGAACCTATTCTCTCACTGTCCTTGCTGCCGCTAAAAACCAGCATCGCACAAGTAAGCGATTTAATGTTGATGGGTTTTCTATCAATTGTTGGCGCTTTAGTGTTTATTGCTGCTATTGACGTGCCCTATCAGCTTTATCACTATGCCAACAAGCTGAAAATGACTAAAGAAGAAATCCGCCAAGAATCAAAAGAGTCCGAGGGTAATCCAGAAATTAAAGCTAGAGTACGTCAACAACAGCGAGAAATGGCGAAGCACAGAATGATGTCCGAGATACCAAAAGCTGACGTCGTGATTACCAACCCCACGCACTACGCGGTTGCAATTAAATATCAAGATGAAGGTATGCGCGCGCCAATAGTAGTCGCCAAAGGTGCTGATGCCATTGCTTTGAGGATTCGCGAAATCGCTACGGAAAACAACATATTAACCATGGAAGCTCCTAAATTGGCTCGCGCTTTATACGCGCACACTAAGCTAGGCGATGAAATACCTGAGGCTTTATATTCGGCTGTTGCCGAAGTGTTAGCCTATGTATTCCAGATGCGCATTTTCAAAAAAGAGGGTGGCTTCCTCCCTGAAATTCCCAAGGCGTTACCAGTGCCGGAAACGTTAGATCCTCACAGCTTAATACCGTCATCTAGCAAGGACGAAATGGAAGTATTTGCTTAATGAACTCACTTAACCTACCAACATGGATGAATAAATTTGGCGGCAGCACGATTGCGGCACCAATAATTATCATATTGCTGCTGTCAATGATGATATTGCCATTGCCAGCTATCGTATTAGATATACTATTTAGCTTTAACATTGCGCTATCCATCTTAGTTCTGCTTATCGGCCTGCAAACTAAGAAGGCACTCGATTTTATCGCCTTTCCTACTGTATTGTTAGTAACTACGATGTTGCGGCTATCTCTCAATGTAGCCTCTACCCGAGTGGTATTGACTGAAGGTCATGCTGGGCCAGATGCTGCAGGTAAGGTCATCGAGGCATTTGGACACTTTTTAATCGGTGGCAACTATACGGTTGGTATTGTTGTATTCGTCATTTTAACTATCATCAATTTCACTGTGGTTACCAAAGGTGCTGGTCGAATTGCCGAAGTTGGCGCACGCTTTACCCTGGATGCTATGCCGGGCAAGCAAATGGCAATTGATGCAGACTTAAACGCAGGTTTAATCGGTGAAGATGAAGCGCGCAGTCGTCGCAAGGAAGTCAGTCAAGAGTCGGAGTTTTATGGCGCAATGGATGGTGCCAGCAAATATGTACGCGGCGATGCGATTGCCGGCATTATGGTCATCATCATCAATATCGTGGGCGGATTGATTGTTGGAATGGTGCAACATGACATGGCCTTTGCCGATGCAGTAAAAAACTATACCTTACTTGCCATTGGTGATGGCCTAGTTGCGCAAATTCCATCACTTATTATCTCGGTTGCCGCTGGTGTCGTAGTGTCTCGCGTAGCCAATAATGAAGATATTGGCGGTCAACTGATGACGCAATTGTTCTCCAACTCAAAAGTAATCAACATTACCGCAGGCATTATTGCTGGCATGGGCGTCATACCTGGCATGCCACACTTTGCATTCCTTCTACTGGCTGCTGTATTGGCCAGCATGGCCTATATAGTAGATGAGCAGAAAAAAATTATCGAGACTGATGCTGCGCTTGAAGACAAACCAGAAATAGCCGTAGAAACGGAGGAGGCGAGCTGGGAAGATGTTACACCTGTAGATGTCATTGGTCTTGAAGTCGGTTATCGTCTGATTCCATTAGTAGACAAAGGTCAAGGTGGCGACTTGCTCAAGCGCATTAAAGGTCTGCGCAAAAAATTTGCTCAAGAAGTTGGCTTCTTAGCGCCAACTGTACATATCAGAGATAACCTAGAGCTCAAGCCCTCTAGCTATCGCATCACTCTAAAAGGGGTCGAGGTAGCCAGTGGAGAATCAAACTATGGCCAATATCTTGCAATCGACCCTGGCATGGTCACAGGCACTTTGCCAGGCTCCATCACATCGGATCCAGCATTTGGTCTGCCTGCAGTGTGGGTAGATGCGAACCTACGCGACGAAGCACAAAGCATGGGGTTCACTGTAGTAGATGCTGGCACAGTGATTGCCACGCACTTAAATCATATTATTTCACTACATGCCGCCGAATTATTAGGTCGTCAAGAAGTACAGTTGCTGTTGGATCATATCAGCAAAGAATCGCCCAAACTAATTGAGGATCTAGTACCAAAGCTACTTTCGCTATCAGTCATTCAAAAAGTGCTACAGAACTTATTGGCTGAAGGCGTGCATATTAGAGACATGCGTAGCATTGTAGAAACACTTTCTGAACATGCCACACACACACAAGATGCCAACGAACTAAGCGCATTGGTGCGTATACAACTTGGCCGCGCTATCGTGCAGCAGTTATTTCCAACTGGCAACGAAGTGGCCGTGATGGCGCTGGATAACCACCTAGAGCGCATGCTGCTGCAAGCCATGCAGAATAATACTGCCACAGGCGCTGCAATTGAACCAGGCATAGCAGAAACCTTATCAAGACAAACTGAAGCTGCCGCAAAACAACAAGAACAATTAGGCATGACACCAGTACTGCTGGTTTCAGGGCAACTAAGAGCAACACTCTCTAAATTTTTACGTCGCGCTATTCCACACCTGCGAGTCCTTTCGCATGAGGAGTTACCAGATTCAAAAACCATACGTGTTACTAGTCTTATTGGAGGTCAAGCATGAACATTAAACGATTTTTCGGCAAAAACTCGCGCGAAGCACTAAATTTGGTGCGCAAAGAGTTAGGAGAAGACGCGGTTATTCTCTCTAATCGATCAATGAATGGGGGCAATGAAATCATGGCTTTCAAAGAAGAAGACATGCTTGCTATCATTGCCAGCCAATCTAAACCCCAGAAAGCTCATGAGGACAGCGAACCTACGACTCTACTGTCTCTCATTCACAAGAGAAATCAAGCTCAGACTCCCAGTGCGCCTGCTAAAAAGTCCGAATCAACTTTTGATGATGCTGACAAACTAGCGTTTAGAAACAAACCAACAAAAACAGCTAAGCATGATAATACTAAAAGCAAACTAGCCTCTATCCAGTTGCCATCAGACGGAGCTCAGAGACAACAAGTATCAGATCAGCAGATAGCAGAAATGCTCAGTGAGATGCGCGAGATGCGCCGTGTAGTTGAATCTCAACTCACCACAATCTCATGGAGCAATATTCTGCAACGCGATCCAATCAAATCATCCATCTTAAGCACGCTATTGGCAGCTGGCTTTAGCGCAGCGCTGTCAAGGCAGATGACAGAAAGATTACCAGCGGACTTAAATCATGAAGATGCCTCAGCTTGGATTAAAACTACACTCGCAAAAAATCTAATCACTGTGGAAGATAGTTTAGCCGAAGAAGAAACCGAGGTGCTAGATCAAGGTGGCATATTTGCTTTAATTGGCCCAACTGGTGTTGGGAAAACCACCACAATGGCAAAGTTGGCCGCTCGCTATGTCATGAAACATGGCACACAAGACTTAGGACTTATTACAACCGATGCGTATCGTGTCGGTGGTTACGAGCAGCTTAGAATCTACGGCAAAATTCTTGGCGTCATGGTACATGCGGTGAAAGACGAAGCTGATCTTAAAATTGCACTTAGTGAGCTAAAAAACAAACACACAATTTTAATTGACACAGTGGGTGTCAGTCAGCGTGACCATATGGTTGCAGAGCAAATTAGCATGCTCTCTAACTCCAACACGCCCATTAAAAGATTGCTGTGTTTGAATGCGACTAGCACTGGCGAAACGTTAGCAGATGTAATCCAAGCTTATAAAGGCAAGGGACTGGACGGCTGCATTATCACCAAACTTGATGAGGCTGCCACCATAGGCAATGCCTTAGACGTGGCCATTAGAGAAAAACTTAAACTTTATTACACCACTAATGGCCAGCGCGTCCCAGAAGACATACAGCTAGCCAAAAAACAAGACTTAATTGAACGCGCCTTAGAGCTCTGCGCCGCCCGTAATTGGCCGTACCAGATCTTAGATGAAGAATTGCCTTTTGTATTGGGCAGCTCGGTGCACTCCTCCAACTCCTCTCAACTTAAAGAGATGAATTATGCATAATTATCATCACAACCAGACCCAACGTAAATTGACCCAAAACGATCAGGCGGCGGGACTTAGGCGCATTATGGCCACGCCAAAACCAAGGGTGGTTTCCATACTCTCAATATCTCCTAGCCGGGATCAAGCGCGCCTCATGGCCAACCTTGCCACGCCGATTGCTGCTGAAGGTAATGATGTACTGATTCTGCACGCTTCTCATGAGTCCAGCCAAAGTATCTACGAAGTCGACAAATTGCCCGCACTACTTGATGTCATTAACGAAAAGTCGTTGTTGAAGAGTGCAATAAAAAACTCTGGAAGTGGCTTTTCTGTGGCAAAGTTAATGCCTAGTCATCAATTAAATAAGCCTTTAGACAGCATTTTAAATGAGCAACTCAATAAAATTTTTATAGAATTAACTCAACAATACGAAATTGTTCTAGTAGATGCTGCGTTAAATTCTAATGATGTATTACCCCTGCAGGCACTAAATGAAGGTGAGATTATTATTAAGCTCACTCGCCACCCTGAGTCAATCAAAGAATCTTACGCGCTAATCAAGAAAATTTATAATCAACTTGGTAGTCGTCCCTTTGGCATCATCGTCGACAACGCTTCCGACGTTCAAGCGCAGGCAATTTTTGGCAACATCTCAGATGTAGCAAGGCGTTTTATGCAGATTGAGTTGGAATACTTCGGTGCGATCCCGCCCGATGTCCATCTCACTCGTGCAGCCAAGCTTGGTCGCTCGGTATTGGATGCGTTTCCATTAGCAAGTGCTTCTACAGCATTTAAGCAGATTGCTCTGCGTTTAGACGGCAAGCTGACCCATAACGCTAAAGCCATGCTCGTTTCACATATTTAAGACAAAGGCTCCCTATGTATACAGTTCATGGAAAAAAAGATCAAAAGGACGAAATGCTCAAACAGCATTCAACTTTAGTCAAAAAGCTTGCCTACCAACTTAAAGCAAAGCTGCCCCCCAGTGTAGAGCTAGATGATTTAATTCAAGCAGGCATGATGGGCTTATTAGATGCTATTAATCGCTATGAAGACACGCATGGCGCACAGTTTGAGACTTATGCCGCACAAAGAATCCGCGGCTCTATGCTGGATGAGTTGCGCAATACGGATTGGCTACCACGCAGCATGAGAAAGAATATGCGCGACGTGGAAACCGCCATTAGCCAGCTTGAGCAAGAGCTTGGGAAAGCCCCTACTGAAAAAGATGTCGCCAATAAACTCAAACTTTCACTGGACGACTACTACGATATGCTCGGTGATTGTAGCGGTCATCAGCTGGTGTACTACGAAGACTTTCATGATACTGATAGTAGTAAACATTTTCTCGACCGCTTTACAAATGATGATAGTGGAGACCCCCTAAAAGGTTTGTTGACTGGCGACTTTCGCAATGCACTGATTGAAGCGATAGATGCCTTACCAGAACGTGAAAAAATACTAATGGGGCTTTATTACGAACAAGAACTTAACCTGAAAGAAATTGGCGGGGTGATGAACGTTTCAGAGTCGCGCGTAAGCCAACTACATAGTCAAGCTGTCGCAAGATTGCGTGTTAACCTTAAAGAGAAAGCATGGACTGGAGCAGTTTAGTCGGCATTGGCATTGCCCTAATCGGTATTTTATTTGGGCAAGCCATCGAGGGTGGGCATATCAGTTCACTGCTACAGCCTGCCGCTTTTATAATTGTCTTGTGCGGCACTTTTGGTGCTGTTTTGCTGCAAACAAATGCAAAAAACTTTATGGCTGGAGTGTTAATGGTACGACAAGTTTTTGCCACGCCAGTTGATGATAGACAAGCACTCGCCAAGCGCATCAGTCTCTGGAGTAATTTTGCCCGCAAAGAAGGCATATTTATGTTGGAATCTTTTCTAAAAAAAGAAACCGAGCCATTCATACAAAAAGGCTTGCGATTGATGATAGATGGTACACCTCCTGATAAAATTAGAGAAATTTGCGCCATTGATATGCATTTTTATGAAATACAGCAGCGCAACGCGGCTAAAATCTGGAACGCTGCAGGCGGCTATGCCCCCACTATCGGCATATTGGGTGCGGTACTTGGCTTGATTCATGTGATGGAAAACCTTTCAGACCCTAGCAGATTGGGTAGCGGTATCGCAGTAGCCTTTGTCGCAACCATTTATGGTGTTGGCCTAGCCAACTTAGTTTTTTTACCCATTTCAAACAAACTTAAATCACTGATACAACATGAAATGATGCGCCGCGAAATGCTACTAAATGCATGGGTTTCCATTGCTAATGGCGATCACCCAAGAATCGTAGAAGAGCGCCTGTTCGCTTATTTACGCTAACTCAATTGCACCATAGCCTAAATGATTAGAAGAAAACCGATAGAAGAAGACGATGAAAGCCCAGACCGCTGGCTAGTTTCCTACGCCGATTTTATTACGCTTTTATTTGCTTTTTTTGTGGTGATGTATGCTATTTCATCAGTCAACCAGAGCAAATACAGCGATTTAACATCGTCAATGGGCACCGCATTTTCTGGCGTTAATCCTGCAGGTAGCATTAAAAATCACACTGGCACCAACGATAAAATTAAAGGCCAACAAGGTTCAATAGTCAAACCCTTACCTTTATCGCACCTATATCAAGAAAAAATACGCCGTGAACGTGAAGCCATGACTAGCATGGGTCTTGATTTATCTAACACGCTCGCCCCGCTCATTAGCGAAGGAAAGGTGCGTGTATCGCAGAATAACCGTGGGGTTCGTATCGACATTAATGATAGCCTGTTATTTAGTCTTGGTTCAGCCGAGCTGGCCACAGCCGCCACTGGAATTTTGAGCGAAATAGCGGTGGAATTAAAAGATAATCAACGTCAAATTCAAGTGGAAGGTCACACTGATGACACTGAAATTCATAACGATACTTTTTATTCGAATTGGGAACTCTCTGCTGTTCGCGCCAGTAGCGTGGTGAGAATGTTAAATACTTCTGGTATTAGTGCTTATCGGCTAAGTGCGCTGGGATTCGGCTCTACGCAACCCATCAGTGAAAATAACACCCCAGTCGGACGTGCTAAAAACCGCCGTGTATCCATTATGATTCTTTATGAGTCACTAAGCCAAGAAGACTCTGCTTTAGAAGTCATTCCACAAAAAAAGCAATAAGCAATAAAATTGCTTAAGCGTATTTAAATATGCTCTTCATTAGTCTTAGAAGAAACTTTAGCTGTAATTTGGCTGAGCACTGCTTCAAATTGTTCAATCGGCACAGGTTTGCTAAACAAATAACCCTGATAACGCTTACATCCATTGCTCAATAGTAGCGCGCGCTGTTCTTCGGTTTCCACACCTTCGGCAATTACATTCAAATAAAGACTTTGCGCCATGGCGATAATAGTTCTCACAATGGATCTATCATGGCTATCTGTCACAATGTCGCGCACAAATGATTGGTCAATTTTAAGCTGAAACAAGGGCAACCTTTTGAGATACTGTAGCGATGAGTAGCCAGTACCAAAATCGTCTAATGAGAACTGAACACCAATCTCCCCTAACGCTGTCATAGAAACAATAATTTCTTCGATGTTGTCCACTAAAATGCTTTCTGTCAGTTCTAATTTTAGTTGCATAGGATCAATAGCATGTCGCTCGATGGCAGTGCGCACTTGCTCCACAAAATCAGCTTGGCGGAACTGCTTTGCACTCACATTAATTGAAAGTGTAAGGTCGCGCGTTAGCGGGTTTTGGTGCCACTCCTTAATTTGGGCACAAGCAGTATCTAATACCCAATTTCCGATAGGTAAAATCAGCCCTGTTTCCTCTGCTAAGGGAATGAACTGTGCAGGTGAAACGAGACCACGCTCAGGATGTATCCAGCGGATTAAGGCCTCTGCACCGAGCGGATGGCCAAGATTATCTACCTGAACTTGGTAATGCAGATGCAGTTGCTTATTTTCTAGCGCTTTACGTAACTCACGCTCAATCGCTACTCGAGCCGTTATGCTTGTCTGCATCTGAGGATTGAAAAAACGCATGGTGTTACGGCCAGCTTTCTTAGCCTGATACATAGCAATATCCGCTTGTTTTAGTAACTCCTCAATTGTGGCACTATGTCCATCAAACACGGTAATGCCTATACTAGGAGTAATGTGATGCTCGTGTACATCAAGCTCATATGGCTGATTAAGTGCCGCTAGAATTTTATTAGCGATGATTTCAGTCTGTGCCGCTCCCTCAAAGCCTTGATCACTTAGGTCTTCCAGCACTACCACATACTCATCACCACCCAAGCGGGCCACAGTGTCACCTTCACGTACGCATGCAGTCAATCGCGTCGCGACTTGCTGCAATAGCAAATCGCCAATATCATGGCCAAGCGAATCATTAAGTACTTTAAAATGGTCTAGATCCAAAAACAAGACTGCACCTTGTCTTCCACTGCGCGCACAGGCAGCCAGGGCATGTTTAAGCCTGTCCATCAGTAAACGTCTATTAGGCAAATGCGTGAGAGAATCAAAGAAAGCAAGTTGCTGAATCTCCTCTGTTGCAGCCTTGATCTGACTGATGTCAGCATTTGCCCCCACATAGTTGGTAATAACCCCAAGATCATTTTTAACTGTAGAGATAGTAAGACTTTCAGGGTACACATCGCCGCTTTTGCGCCTGTTCCAAATTTCCCCTGACCATCGACCAGTTTTATTAATGCTTTCCCACATTGCATCAAAAAAAGCTGCATCATGTCGACCTGAGCTCAATATGCTTGGATTTTTACCGATAAGTTCAGCATCGGTGTAACCAGTAATGTCAGTAAACGCTTTGTTGACCTTTAAAATTCGATTTTCTGAATCAGTAATCATCAAGCCATCTTGCGACTCAAAAGCAGTAGCAGCGATTCGCAAATCTATTTCAGAATTTTTAACCATGGTGATATCTTCAAGCGTAACGCGCAGCATTGATTGCTCATCTTCATCATCCATGCGTATGCAATTGAGGTTTGCGTAAAAACTCATTCCATTGTGAAGTATAAACTTCAAGTCAAAACTTAGCTCTTCTGACGGGTTTAGCTCCTTGATATTCGAAAACATACGTGTCCAGCGCGGCTTGTCACTTTCATCAATAAATTGCGTAATGCGCTGATTAATAATATTCTTGCGATCTGACGCCAGCATCGCCGATGCCCGCCAATTAAGCTGAGTAATCAAACCATGCCTGCTAATGGTGAGGTACCCAATAGGCGCAAACTCATACAAATCTTTAAATTTGTCATGCGATTCTTCCAGCTCTGCCTGCGCCTTCTGAATCATTTGTTCAGCACTTTTACGTTCAGAAATATCTGTTTGTGTACCAATCATGCGCAAGGGATTGCCTGCTTCGTCACGACTTACCAACATCCCTCGGCTCAGCATCCACTTATACCCCCCATCTTTACACTGCAAGCGATATTCCACCACATAGGCATCTCTCTTGCCTTCTAAATAGGCTTGTCCAGCATCTAAAACATTCGCTCTATCATCAGGATGAATGCGCGAAATCCATTCCTGGCGATTATTTGTCAGTTTTTCTGTTTCAAGTCCCAGCATTTCTTTCCAGCGCTTAGAGTAAGTGGCTTCTTGCGTTTGCACATTCACATCCCAAACACCATCACCAGAACCTTCAATCGCAAATTTCCAGCGATATTCGCTATCACGTAGCGCCTCCTCTGCCTGCTTACGATCAGTAACGTCACGGGTGACAGCAAGGAGCACATTTTCACCATCCTCTACCATTGGCACAGCGTGAGTCTCCAGCCAGCGACGCCCACCCTTTAGACCAAGCACTTCGAATTCCAATTGCATGGATTCACCAGCAATCACACGTTCATGTAGTTCAGCAAAGGCCTTGCGATACTCTGGGACGATAACGTCAGATAGCGGACGCCCTACTACCTGATCCAGTGAATCAGCCTCAATCATCGCCAGTCCTGCTGGATTCATCTGTCTCAGGCGCCCATGGGCATCCATTATTTTGATGCATGCTGGCTCATTATCGATGATAGCTCGCAAATGAGATTCACTCGCCAACAAAGCTGCTTGCACTTGCTTACGCTCACTAATATCGCTTACTGTGCCAATCATTCGCAATGCTGTACCATCTTCACTTCTACTTACCACAGTGCCACGGTCTTGCACCCATATATAGCTGCCATCTTTGCAGCGACTACGATATTCATGGCGATAACTTGCGGTTTTCCCATCAAGGCAATCTTGCGCCGCTACAAGTGTAGCTTTTTTATCTTCGGGGTGAATGCGACTTTCCCATTCCTCAAAACTGTCTGTAATCTCCTCTTCAGAATAACCCAGCATTTCCTTCCAAGCTTTAGAATAAAACATGATATGGCTGACTTCATCGCAATCCCAAACTGCATCGCCAGCGCCTTCTAACGCGTATTTCCAACGATGCTCACTCTCAGCCAACTCTTGTTCTATCTGCTTCTGCTTAGTGATATCTTCATGAATGCCCAGCAATCCAATCGTTTCGTTGTTTTGATTTTTAAGTTGAACTTTGGAAGTGCGCCCCCATTTCCTCTGTCCATCAGATGATACAAAAGATTGCTCATAGGAAAGTTTAGGTATACCTGACTTCATCACAGCGCTATCATCTGCACGATAGCGCTTGACCTCAGACGCCCATTCAAACTGAGTATCATCTTTACCAATCACATCTGCGGTAGTTTCAACCCCGGCAGCATTGGCAAAAGCTTTATTGCAACCAATATACCGCGAGTCCACATCTTTCCAGAACACTTGAATTGGTGTGATATCAATAATTGTCTTGAGCAGAGTCCGCGATTCCGCAGCATCTACTTCTATCTTCTTTTGTTCAGTAATATCCGTGATAAAGCCATGCCAAAGCACATCACCATTTTCTTGTAGGTCTGGTGAAGAATTACCATACAACCAGCGCTCTGTGCCATCTTCATAGCGCACTCTAAACTCTTCGCGCCATAGGGTTAAATCTTTTGCTGATATTTGAATAGAAGTCACTACGTCGTCATGGTCGTTAGGATGAAGCATCGCAAATACCTTAGATGCATCTTCACGCACCTCTTCGGGACTTACTCGGAAAATATAACCTATTGCTTCGCTTGCGTAAGGAAAGCATGAGCTGCCATCTTTACGCAAAAGAAACTGGTAGACGATTCCAGGTACATTTTGAGCGATTTTCTCGAATCGTTTTTGTGCTTCCAGTCTTTCATCTTCGAGCTGCTTACGCTCAGTAATGTCTTCATCAACACCAAGCACGCCTATTATTTCGCCATTCAAATTTTTTAAAGGTACTTTTGATGATCTCGCCCATGTAGTTTCGCCATTTGGTCGGACTAACATGTGCTCATAATTAAGTTTAGCAATGCCTGATTCAAGAATTTCTCGATCTTCCTGTTGAAATTTCTCAGCACTGTCTTTCCAAAGTAAATCCGTATCAAATTTACCTATTAAGTCTTCGCTACTATTTAGCTTTGCATCTTTTGCAAATGCCGTATTACCGCCCATATAGCGTGAATTGGAATCTTTCCAAAAAATCTGCACAGGTGCTATATCAATAATTGTTTTTAGAAGATTGCGTGAAGTTTCTATCTCTGCTTCAGCTTTTTTAACTTGCGTGACATCAAGACCAATGACAAAAAACCCGATTACCTGTTCGTCTTCATCTTTATTTGGAATTAAATGCACCAAGCCAGTTAAAGCTTCACCAGATGGCGTATGTGCTACCCTTTCATAACTACAGCGTTCTCCTGCCAAGGCACGCTGCACATAGGGCTCAGCGAGTTTAAACATTGCTTCGCCTTGCAGTTCCTGCATAGTGTGCCCAACAATCCATTTGGGCTGCTTGCCAAACACCAATTCATAATTTTTGTTAACATACTCATAACGTAACTCACGATTGACTCGCGCCACTGTGCCAGGAATATTATCCATCAACAGTTGTAATTCGCGCTCGCTTTCTTTTAACTGCACTAACGCATTATCAAAGCCTTGTGAGGCTAAATAAATGTCGTCTTCCATTTCTGGGTTAATAGTCAGGCTTGCATCCGCATTGCCAGTCAATGTCAAGCGAGTAGCCGTCGACAAATTTGCTGACTCCTGCTTATATACCTTACCTGCCAAGGTCTGAATTCGACTTAGAATAGTTTTTTGTATGGCTTTATGGATTAAAAAGCCTATCAACAGACCCATAGATGTCAACACAACACCCATTAGCATAAATAATTTATTTAAAGGAGCCAAAATCTCTGTGACTGACACTAGCCTATAATAGCGCCAACCCGTAGGGGTTATCTTTGTGCTTATTGCCAAATATTTTTTGCCCTTGATGCTCACCTGTCGATCAAAAACAAGCGCGCTATTATCAACTTTTTGTTTAAATAGCTTTTCAAGTAGTGGCGCTTGACTGAAATCTAATTTAAATTTATCTGGGTTCGCTTCTAATGCTTGCTGCCAAGGCCCTGCATGCAGGTAACGCCCATGTTTATCAAGCAGAAAAAATAGCTCGCCACGATAGCGCTGAGTTTTTTTAAACAAAGTAGCAAACATATTCTGCAAAAGCATATCTTGCCCGACATTACCTATCCAAACGCCATCCACATCCACTGGCTTCACTGCGCTGATGAGCCAATTTTTTTGCACTGGATCATAACTTGCCTTGGTCCAGCGCATCTCACGTAAAGGGTTAGTGACTGGGTCACCTAGTGTCATCCAAGTAGTTTTTGTGTAGTCTGTATCCGCTCGCATTTGCATAATAAAATCTGGAACCAACTCATCAGAAATAACTTCGGTTTTATCATGGGTGATTAACCACAAATTAGTAAAATATGAATTAAGGCCAAACGCTGCTGCATCTATAATTTTTTTACTGCGTAAATGCAAGATTTTTTGTTTTGCATCTAGCTTAGCATCTGGTGGTAAAAAAACACCTGCAGATTTAGCAGCATCCATCGTTTTTGGCTTGCTACGCCAGACGCCATCGGTGTCATGCTGCATCATTTC
Organism: Methylotenera sp.; assembly: GCA_031381645.1. GTDB lineage: Bacteria > Pseudomonadota > Gammaproteobacteria > Burkholderiales > Methylophilaceae > Methylotenera_A. The sequence continues at coordinate 35,236 of JANMYB010000038.1, read as the reverse complement.
GTCGAACTGCTCCACTTCATAACGCTCTGCCGGAGCCGCGAGTTCTTCTTCCAACAGTCGAGATAGGAAGTTTAGCTTGGCCTCTTCTTGTAAAATCGGCCTAAATACGTTTGCGATATTGATGTCTGTATCGACCTGCAATGCCTTGGCCTCTTTATCTAACAACTTATCTTGGTAATAGTAGTAAAGGCCTATTGCAGAAGGAATTGTGATAAGCGCAACGCTGGTTGCGACGATGATGGCAAGTCTGCTACTTAAACGCATAATGAATTACCGTAAACAACCAAAATGTTAAACTGTTTCCAGAAAACGCAACAGCCACATGTGTTAATACCTACTCCAAACGATGACAAATGTATACCTGCCTTTATATTGCGTAGTCAATTTGTGAATTCACTACACTTGTAGTTATTTTTTATTTTTGTTAAATCTACCTCGACTGTCGTTACACTTAAGAAGCAAAGGCAATAAGTACCCAAACTTCCATCGGTAAGCTAGAAAACACGACTATTCTTATTTATTGTTAGAGTGTTAAGACTAATCTTGCTTACTTTCCAGCAAGAAGTCAATACAAAAAAACGTGCTTTTTTAAAACAATCAAGCCATTAAGGCTGCACGGGTAGAAGACTGTGTTTTTGCTTGACCATTTCTGCTATACACAGCGCCAGCACTTGAATTACCCTGTAGATGATCGAGTAATTGCTGATTAAGATTAAACTGTTTAGCAATTAAAATGCCATTAAGGCGGTTTAATTCTTTTGCTTGAATTAAGGTTTTTCTTAGCCCCGTCCAAGCTTCGTTCAAAGCAGGTTTAGCTTGCTTTTTAAGCCAATCGCTCATGCCTATTTCATTTGGCTCAAATCCATTTGCAGCCAATGCTTCATAGCGATTTAACACCACTAGATTCATGCGTTGTAGCACCTCGGATTTTTCATCTAGCAATGCTTCTATAGCATCAATATCTGCTCTTATCAGCGCAGATTGCTCTTTACGTATGGCAGCCAGCAATTCAATTGCCAGTTTCGCATCTTTTTCAAAAGAGATTGTTTTAATAGAAGTTGGTGCTTTCATGCTGCCCTCATGTTTTTTTAGTAGTGAGTAAATCTTTCACGGTTTCAATTAAGCCATCTGCAACTTTCTCAGAACTCACTATAAATTGGCCACTTGAGATGGCTAATTTAATTGCAGCTACTTTTTCAACGTCGAATACTTTATCGGTTGCAATTTTTGCTTCCAAAGATTGTAATTGCGCAGACATCGGTGACAATGTCACGTTATCTACTACCTTGGTTTCAACTTGCGTCTTTTCGGTTTTTTTGTCAGCGCCAGTTTTTTCTGCGCCTACTTTATCAATCCCAATATCTACTTTGTTTTTAAATGAATCATTAATTTTCATGAGAACTTTCCTTTTCGCTTAAATAACTACGTGCATCAGCATGTACACCTAGCGCATCTATACTACTTGTATCGGCATAGTTTATGCGAACTTTAATCCTTTTTAACTAAATTATTAATCATAGTAAACATCAAAACCCAACTTCAATTTGGCCGCCTCTGCGCGCGATTCCAGTTACAATTTGTCCGCTAGCGACTTTAACCTGCACGACTTGCCCTTCATTAGCCTTGCTCATCGCCTGACCTTCAGCCGAAACACTAAAGCCATTGCCACTTGAAGTCAGTTTAACGGTTTGCCCTTGTTGTACGACTGGAGAAATTTTTAGCATTTCTTGTCTTAACACTGTGCCTGCATTCATGGATATATTAACGGTGCGCCCGATGGTTTGCGCCTGATCGGTAAAAACGCCCGCTGGCAACTGTGTTAAATCGCCACTTTCAAATAATAGATCCTGACTTGTCACCACCTGTCCTTGCGCTAAAGGTGCTGCTGCCACCAAGTATTGCGCTACCACACTTACTGTAGCTTGCACATAAATCGTCCATATACTAGGCGCACTGCAACGTACGCCTATACTAGTTTTTCCCCATGCGCGACTGCCTGTTGGTAAAAAAACTTGCGCATCTGGACATTGCCCCAAGCGCATATTGTTATCAATTGCGCCAACGCGAATAATCACCTTGCCAGGATAGCCAATAGTTTGCGTCTCTAAAAATTCTGTGATTTTAGCCTTCAAAGCAGGCAGGCTCTGCTTTAGGGCTTGATTATTGGGGGTAGATTCTGCATGACCTAGTTCTGACATCATCATGAGCGCTAGCACGAAGGCTATACGCATCAAATTGAATCGCAAGTGTTGGCTAGTAAGTTTCATATCAATCCATCAGTAAAGGCAAATTTATGAATATGCATTCTACTGAGTCCCCAGCAAACTAAATCATAGAAAAGGGGATGATTTACCCTTTTACTTTCGCAATTAAAGTAGCTCTTTTAATCCTAGACTAGCTCACATAAATATTAACGGCAAAAAATGTCTTTTCTTTAATTAAAAGTACATGGGCTGTTGTGAAAGGAAATGAGGATGTTGAATAAATTAGATGCAGCTTTGAGTTTTCACCAGAGTGCATTGAGGGTGCGCGGTCAGCGTCAAGAGCTTATCGCGGCGAATATTGCCAATGCCGATACACCAAATTATAAAGCGCGCGACATCGATTTTAAATCTGCCATGCAAGGTGCGGCAGCTGGAATGGGTAGAGAAGCGTTCAATATTGCTAAGACCTCATCACAACATTTAAATGGAATACCTCTGCAGGGTTCGTCAAATGGCGCTCCCAGCGAACCTTTATTTCGCCCCATTATACAAGGCAGCGTGGATGGCAACACAGTGGATATGGACGTGGAGCGCAATCAATTTGTCGACAATGCGATTCGATACGAAGCCAGTTTAACCATGATTAATGGGCAACTTAAAAAAATGCTAGCAGCAATTCAAGGCCAATAGCGTCTTCTAAAAAGGAATAAAAATGTCTCTTTTTAATGTATTTAATATTTCTGGCTCTGCCATGAGCGCGCAATCGCAACGCTTAAATACCGTGGCCAGCAACCTAGCCAATGCCGATAGTGCGACCAGCGCCAATGGTACGCCCTACAAATCTAAGCAGGTTGTATTTGCTGCAACACCAAGTAATTCGCCCGATGCCAACGGCGTTAAGGTGTTAAAAGTGGTAGAAGACACTGCGCCACCTAAAGTGTTATACGACCCTAAACATCCGATGGCCGACGAAAAAGGCTACGTCACCATGCCCAATGTCAATGTGACTGAGGAGATGGTGAACATGATTTCCGCCTCTCGCGCCTACCAAAACAACGTAGAAACCATGAATGCAGCCAAAACTATGCTGCTTAAAACGCTGACGATAGGTCAGTAATAGTCCTAACTAAAATATAAAGGAAGCCCACCATGTCCACAGTACAAAGCACCTCAAACTCGCCCGCACAGGCCTTGCTAGACAGTGTAAATGGCAAGAAAAACTCAACGGCAAACAGCATAGACAAGGCGCAAGATCGATTTATGACACTGCTAGTCACGCAGATGAAAAACCAAGATCCACTCAACCCGATGGATAACGCCCAAGTTACCAGCCAAATGGCACAGCTATCTACTGTAACTGGTATCGACAAGCTCAATAATACGCTGGAGTCATTGATTGGTAGCGTACAAACGGGTCAGTCTTATCAAGCATCAAGCATGATTGGTCACAACGTATTGGTGGCTGGCAATGGAGTGGGCACCAGCGGCACAGGTGGGTTCTTTGGTGTTGATTTACCTATAGGCGCAGACAAACTAACCGTCACCATTAAGGACTCGGCTGGCGCCACCATTAGAACACTGGAGCTCGGTGCGCAAGACGCTGGCGTATTGCCTTTAAGCTGGGATGGATTTGCTAATGATGGTTCAGTTGCCAAAACTGGTAGCTATAAACTTGAAGTCACCGCAACTGCCGCTGGTCAGAGCGTTACAGCAGACAGCCTAAGCTACGCACAGGTAATGAGCATCTCAAATAACGCCAATGGCATTAAGCTAAATTTGAGCAATTTGACATCTGTAAGTACCAACGACGTAAAAGAAATTTTTTAACTATTAACTCAACAAAACTAGGAGCACAACATGAGTTTTCAACAAGGTTTAAGCGGTCTTAATGCAGCATCAAAACAACTAGAAGTGATTGGAAATAATATATCTAATGCCAACACTGTGGGTTTCAAGCAATCTCGTGCAGAATTTGCCGACGTGTTTGCAAACTCCCTCAATGGCGGCGGCGCTTCGCAAATCGGTATTGGCACCAAAGTTTCTAGTGTTGCCCAGCAATACACGCAGGGCAATATCACTGCTACTAACAACTCGCTTGATATCGCCATTAATGGTGGCGGCTTTTTCCGCATGAGTAATAATGGCGCAATTACTTATTCCCGCAATGGCCAGTTCCAAATGGACAAGTTCGGCTATATTGTTGACGCTGAAAGCAAGCGTTTGACTGGCTATTCAGCAAGCACCACTGGCGTGCTTTCAAGTGGCGCTCCAACTGAGCTTAATATTGATACTGGTGATTTACAGCCTTCTGCCACTGCTACAGTCGTTGGCTTAGTCAATCTGGATTCGCGTAATACGCCGCTTCCTGCTGCAGGATTTGATCCTGCAGACCCAACGACTTACCATAACTCTACCGCTGTCACGGTGTTTGATAGCTTAGGCAATTCGCACACTTTACAAAGCTTCTTCGTGAAAACTGCAGCAGGCGCATGGGATGTATTCACTGCAGCAGATGGCGTACCTACTACAGCACTGCCAACACCTACCGCTTCGCTTACGTTTACTGGTACTGGCATTGCACCTACCGTTACCCCGTCCAACGCCGCTCCAGTATCTTTTGCCGTGACTACGGGGGCAACTTCGCCTGTTCCGATGACTTTAGATTATTCTGGAAGTACGCAATTTGGCTCTAACTTCAGTGTTAATAGCTTATCGCAAGATGGCTTTACTTCTGGCCGCTTGGCTGGTTTTAATACTGGCTCAGATGGCACCATTGTTGGCCGTTATACCAATGGTCAATCTAGAATTTTAGGGCAAGTTGTACTAGCCAACTTTGTTAACCCAAATGGTTTGCAATCGCTAGGTGGTAACGCCTGGGCTGAAAGTGCGTCTTCAGGTGCATCGCTTGTTGGCACACCCAACACTGGCTCATTAGGCGTGCTGCAATCATCTGCAGTTGAAGACTCTAATGTGGATTTGACTGCAGAGCTGGTAAATATGATTACTGCACAGCGCGTTTATCAAGCCAATGCACAAACTATTAAAACGCAAGATCAAGTGTTACAAACACTTGTTAACCTACGCTAATTGGTAAGTTAATAGGAGGCTCACCATGGATCGCATGATATATACCGCCATGACAGGCGCAAAACATATCCTTGAACAGCAAGCAACGACCGCACACAACTTGGCCAATGCAACTTCCACAGGCTTTAAGGCACAAGTAGATTCATTTCGAGCAGTACCTGTCGTCGGTCAAGGCCTGCCAACACGTGTTTTTGTTGTTGATGCAACTGTGGGCGCAGACTTTAACCCGGGACCAATTCAAGCCACCAGTCGTGATTTGGATGTGGCAATTCAAGGCAAAGGCTGGCTAGCGGTGCAACGCGCTGATGGATCTGAAGGTTACACTCGCAATGGATCGCTAAAAGTCAGCGAAAATGGCTTGCTGCAAACCGCCTCTGGCCTCACTGTCATGGGTGATGGTGGTCCAATTAGCATTCCACCGGACGTTACTATTTCTATCGCCAAAGACGGTACTGTGTCATCGGTCGCTAACGGCACCTTGCCTGGGCCATCAAATGCGATTGGGCGCCTTAAATTAGTCAATCCGCCAGAAGCAGATTTGGTACGGTCTGATGACGGATTATTTGTCGCCAAAAGCGGTAGCGCCGAAGTTGATGCCAACGTCAACGTAGTTAGTGGCGCGCTCGAGGGCAGCAATGTCAATGTAGTGGATGCTATGGTCACCATGATCAGTCTTGCTAGACAATTTGAAACGCAAATGAAGCTGGTGCAGAGCGCTGAGAATAACGCTAATAAAGCCAGTCAACTCATGAGTATGGGTTAAGCGTGGTTGGTTTATTATTAATTAGATAAAAAAGGAAGCAAAATGATACGCTCACTATGGATTTCTAAAACCGGCCTAGATGCCCAGCAAACGCAAATGGACGTAATTGCCAACAACTTGGCTAACGTCAGCACGAACGGCTTTAAACGTTCGCGAGCAGTATTTGAAGATTTGCTCTATCAAAACATCCGTCAGCCTGGAGCTCAAACTTCGCAGCAAACGCAGTTACCTTCTGGCTTGCAGCTTGGTACGGGCGTGCGACCTGTTGCCACTGAGCGTATTTTTACCCAAGGTAACTTACAACAAACCAGTAACGATAAAGACGTTGCAATTCAAGGTTCAGGTTTCTTTCAAGTACTGCTACCAGACGGCACTACTGCCTACACTCGGGATGGCTCTTTTCAAGTAGATAGCCAAGGCCAGCTAGTGACTTCAAGCGGATTTCCCGTACAGCCCGCCATCACAATTCCAGCGACCGCCCAAAGCTTGACTATAGGTCGTGATGGCACCATCTCCGTGACCACTTCTGGTTCGGCAGCGGCCACTCAAGTTGGATCGTTGCAACTTGCTACCTTTATTAATCCAGCTGGTTTACTAGGCAAAGGTGAAAACTTGTTTGTAGAAACGGGTGCTTCTGGCAATGCTAGTACCAATGCGCCTGGTGCCAATGGTGCAGGTATTTTGTCACAAGGTTATGTGGAAACTTCTAATGTTAACGTGGTGGAAGAGTTAGTGAACATGATTCAAACCCAACGCGCCTACGAAATCAATAGCAAGGCCATTACGACATCTGATCAAATGTTACAAAAACTCACTCAAATGTAATGAATAAAGTATGACTATGTTTAATATTAAAACTTATATATTTTTTAGCACATTGCTCTTGAGCGGCTGTGCGATTGCGCCTGACTCTATTGTCAAACAACCAATGACTGCGAAACCACAGGCTACAACAACATCCACAGTAAAAAACGGGGCAATATTCAACAGCGCAGCTTATCGACCTATGTTTGAAGATAGGCGTCCACGTTTTGTAGGCGATATTCTAACGATTAACATTGCAGAGAATACTTCTGCGACTAAAACAGGTGGTAGCTCAGGCAGTAAAGACGGGAAAGTAGATTCTTCCATTAGTAGCTTTCTTGGCGTTGCAGTACCCAAAGCTACTTTAAAGGCAAGCTCCGCACTTTCTTATGAAGACAAAGCAGACTCCAATGCAAGCAATGTCTTTAATGGCTCTGTCACTGCCACAGTCATCGAGGTTTTAGCCAATGGTAATTTGGTAGTGAGTGGTGAAAAACAAGTTTCATTTGATAAAGGTACTGAGTTTGTACGTTTTTCTGGTGTTGTGAATCCTGACACGATTACTGCAGGCAATGTGGTCATATCAACTAAAGTGGCAGATGCCCGCGTTGAGTATAGAACCAATACTAAAATTGATGCCGCTGAAGTTCTTTCTATGTTCGCACGCTTTTTCTTAAGCATGGGTGCGCTTTAAACCCCAGAACGCAAAAAATATGAATCTTTTATTAAAAAAAACAGCAGGATTACTAGTTAAAAAACATCTTGAAATAGTCTTTTTTCTACTTTTTTTATGTGTATTTCTACTCCCAACTGCGCATGCAGAAAGGCTCAAAGACATCACGTCTATCCAAGGTGTTAGAAGCAACCAGTTGATTGGTTATGGCTTGGTTGTTGGTTTAGATGGTACAGGTGACCAAACCACGCAAACGCCATTTACCGTACAAAGTATTCTCAGCATGATGCAACAAATGGGCGTGAGTTTGCCACCTGGTACTAATCTACAACTAAAAAATGTAGCTTCTGTCATCATCACCAGTAGCCTGCCTGCCTTTGCGCAACCTGGTCAAACTTTAGATATCACAGTTTCATCCATGGGTAACGCCAAGAGCTTACGCGGTGGCACGCTTTTGATGACACCACTTAAAGGCGCAGACGGCCAGATTTACGCCGTCGCGCAAGGTAACTTGGTAGTCGGCGGCGTTGGCGCTTCAGCCAATGGCAGCCAAACACAAATCAATCACTTAAGCGTAGGTCGCATTTCAGATGGTGCCACCGTTGAGCGCGCACTACCTAACCCGATTAGCCAAACTGACGCCGTTAATCTAGAACTTAGAGAGTCAGACTTTTCTACAGCATCGCTTGTAGTCGATGCGATTAATCGTAAATTTGGCCAAAATACTGCCTTCGCACAAGATGGTCGCGTAATTCGTGTTCAACCCCCAAATAATAACAGCCGTGTCGCATTTCTTGCAGCACTAGAGTCTATCGACATTTCTCCTGCCGCAGGCTCTGCAAAAATCATCCTAAACGCACGCACAGGCTCAGTTGTCATGAACAAAGCGGTGACATTAGATAGCTGCGCTGTATCACATGGTAATTTATCAGTGGTGATAGATACCGCGCCCGTCATCAGTCAGCCAGGTCTATTTTCTAATGGACAGACCATTTCAACGGCAGTTTCAAGAATTGATATTAACAAAGAGCCAGGCAAAGTTTTAAAGCTTAATAGCGGTGCTAACTTGTCAGATGTCGTTAAGGCGCTCAATGCGATTGGCGCAACACCGCAAGATTTACTCGCAATTCTGCAAGCCATGAAAGCAGCTGGTTCCTTACGGGCTGAATTAGAAATTATCTAACATGAAAATGAAAGAGGTTTTTATATGATGATGAATGCTACCAACCTATCGGGAAACGTTGCCTTTGATGTTAATGGCTTGAATAAGCTCAAACTTGCCGCCAAAGAAAATTCTCCAGAAGCGATTAAAGACGTTGCAAAACAGTTTGAAGCCATCTTCATGAACATGATGCTGAAAAGCATGCGCGAAGCCACGCCGCAAGATAGTCCTTTCGATAACGAGCAAAGCCGTACTTTTACATCAATGCTTGATCAACAGTTAAGTAGCAACTTTGCCTCAAAAGGTCTAGGACTGGCGGATGTGCTAGCTAAGCAATTAAGTAAAAGTAGTCATGCAGTTAGTAACGCCATGCAACATGCAATTACCGATGTTGGCCCAGGTCTGCTCTTAGCAGCCACGCTAATTAGCAACCCACTTTCACCCAATACAGCAAAAAACTCTGAGCCAAATTCTGTAGAATATAAAAAAGTGCCTGCTGATGGCTCGTCAGCTAACAACTCAATTTTAAACAACAAGCCTTTAAGCGGCGATGCGGATGAATTTAAAGACCGCATGGCACAACATGCTGAGGTCGCCAGTCGCACCTCAGGCATGCCCGCTCATTTTATGCTTGGCCAAGCCGCGCTGGAAAGCGGCTGGGGCAAACGCGAAATTAAAGATATCAATGGCATGCCAAGCAATAATTTATTTGGCATTAAGGCAACCAGTAAATGGAGCGGCAAGGTCGTTGAAACGCTCACAACAGAATACATTGATGGCATCAAACAAAAGCGTATCGAAAAATTTCGCGCTTACGATAATTACGCCGACTCTTTTAAAGATTTTGCCAACATTATGCTAAACGACCCGCGCTATCAAAACGTGTTAGCTAACTTACATAATGCAAAAGATTATGCGCAAGCCATGCAAAAGGCTGGCTACGCTACAGACCCCAACTACGCTAGTAAATTAGCCAGTGTGATACAAAAATTTTCAGCATCATAAAAAATAAATCAACCTTCGGCCTAAAGTATTATTTTTTTATGCCGTCATCAAACTTAATATTATAGATTTTGACGAAAAGAAATCATGGCTTCTAATATTTTAAGCATAGGATCAAGTGCGCTGAATGCGGCTCAAGTTGGGCTTAGCACGACAGGGCATAATATCGCCAATGCATCCACGCCTGGCTACTCACGGCAAGTAGTGGTTCAGTCTGCGGCGCAAGCACAGAACTTCGGTTATGGCTATATTGGTCAAGGTACCGAAATTGCTGCTGTAACACGCGTATACAGCGAAATATTAGCCAAACAAGCTGTGAATAGTCAATCAGTTAGCGCTGGTATCAATATCTATAGCGCGAATCTTAGCAACATAGAAAATATGCTCTCGGACGCCTCAGCTGGACTCAATCCTGCGCTCAATAATTTCTTTACCAGTGTACAAAGTCTAGCTGCAAATCCGAACGACACGCCAACAAGACAAAGCATGTTGTCTTATACACAATCTTTGGTAAACCGATTCAATAGCACTAGCAACCGTCTTAACGAAATCCGCGACAATGTCAACACACAGCTCACGTCTGCTGTGAACTCAGTGAATAGCTATGCAAAACAAATTGCCAGACTTAATGATGTTATTGAAAAGGCGATTAATGCAGCTGGCAATCCTCCCAATGACTTGATGGATCAACGCGATCAGCTAGTAATGGAACTCAGCAAGCAAATCAAAACAACTGTAGTGCAACAAAACCAAGGTAGCTACAACATATTTATAGGCAATGGTTTGCCATTAGTTGTTGGCACAGTCACTAACTCGCTGATTGCTACCTCATCCCCTTCAGACGCAGGTCGCCTAGAAGTGGCGTATCAAAGCAAAACCAAAACCACTGTTTTGGGTAGCGATAGTCTGCCAGGCGGCGCCATTGGCGGTTTACTGCAATTTCGCTCAGAATCGCTAGACGCCATACAAAATCAACTAGGCCAAATAGCGGTAACGCTTGCAGGCACCTTTAACACTCAACATGCACAAGGTTTAGACAAAAATGGCAACCCTGGTGGTGCTCTGTTTAGCATTCCTGACCCTGCAGTGAGCTTTAATAGCAACAATACTGGCACAGCCGTTATTGACAGTAAAATTGTAGATGCCCGCGCAATTACTAGCAGCGATTACCGTCTGCAGTATGATGGCACCAATTATAAAATCACACGCCTTAGCGATAAAACCGTACAGAGCTTTACCAGTTTGCCGCAAACGTTGGATGGCCTAAGCTTTAGCCAAACCTCTGGCACCGTGCTTGCAGGCGATGATTTTGTCATCAGACCTACACAAAATGCAGCAACTAACTTTAGTCTAGTATTTTCTGACACCAGCAAATTAGCAGTTGGTGCACCAGCATTAAGCTCGTTGAATAGTATGGGTAATACAGGCTCAGGTATTATTAGCGCACCAAGCGCAGGCAGCACCTATGCTGCAAGCCCTTTGGTTAGCGCATTGGGGCTCACCTACACCTCTGGTATTCCAGGCACGTTGAGTCTTGCACCTTCCACGCAACCAGTTACCGTAACTTCTGGCGGAGTAACAACAACTTTCCCTGCGGGCACACCAATCACCTATACCAGCGGCGCCACCATTACCGTTGGGGGTTTAAGTTTCGCCATTACTGGCGCGCCTGCAAATGGTGACCAATTTACTATCACACCCAATACTAGCAACGGCCCTGGCGATAACCGTAATGGCTTGCTACTGGCAGCTCTACAAAGCCAAGGCACATTAAACAATAGTAAAACCACTTACTCAGGCGCATTTAGTGAAATGGTTAATACTGTCGGCAACAAGGCTCGTGAGCTGAAAGTTATTGGAGAAACTGAAGCTAAAGTGCTTGAACAAGCCACTGCGGCGATACAGTCAGAATCTGGCGTAAATTTGGATGAAGAAGCAACCAATCTACTGCGTTACCAGCAAGCCTATCAAGCTGCTGGCAAGATGATGCAGATAGCCAGTCAACTGTTTGATGTGCTGCTACAATTAGGAAATTAAAAGTGTTCAGAGGATTAAACTATGCGCATTAGCACCAACACTATCTACCATAATGGCATCTCTAAAATAAATACGCTACAAGCAGAGCAATCTAAACTACAGCAGCAGATCTCTACTGGTAAACGCATTTCAGTTCCCTCAGATGACCCTATAGCCGCAGCGCATGCGCTTGAAATTTCTCATGCACAAGAAGCCAATGCGTCATTTGCGAATACGCGACAAACAGCCCAGCTCAAACTCAACACTTTGGAATCCAGCCTTGGCTCTATAACAGAGCTACTTGTGTCGGCTCAGTCAACACTAGTGGGTGCTGGCAATGGCGTACTCACTAACTTAGAAAGAGGTTTTATCGCAACAGAGTTAAGTGGTTCATTAGAACAGCTCATTGGACTTGCCAATACGAAAGATGCTTCTGGGGATTTTGTCTATGCAGGATTTAAAACGGATACCAAACCTTTTGTAGCCAGCGCCACAGGCGCAAACTATGCAGGCGACAGTAATCAGCAACTCCTACAAGTAGACTCTCAGCGCTTAATGGCCGTAAATGCCGCAGGAGACAGCGTGTTTCAAGCTAGTGGTAATGATGTATTTACAACTTTGAGCAATTTAGTCACGCTGCTGAACACCCCAATTACTAACGCTACAGAACAGGCTGCTTTTAGTGCTGGAATCGCAATGGCTATCAGCAATTTGAACGGCTCTGTAGATAACGTACTGAATGTCCGTGCAGCCGTTGGTTCTAAGTTGAATGAGCTGGATTCGCTTAATAGTGCTGGCTCTGATCGAGATCTGCAATACAGTAAATCTCTCTCGGACTTACAAGACCTTGACTATGCCAGCGCCCTTTCTGATCTCGCGAAACAACAAACCATCATGCAAGCAGCGCAAAAGTCATTTGTAGAAACAACTAGACTTTCTTTATTTCAGTTTATTTAAACATTACTTCAATTCATTTAAGCCTTATTTTTTAAGCTTTACCTCTGGCTCTAGTGCTTGAGGCACCGCAACTTGATGCATATTGCTAACGCCTTTTTCGATAAAATTTTCTATTGGTCTCAACATGCCTGGCAATGCCAGCGCTATCACCACAAAGCCCATGCTAAGCGTAACAGGAAACCCTATGCCGAATAAATTCAGCTGAGGTGCTGTTCTAGTAAGTATACCCAGCGCCATGTTAGTAATGAGTAATGCAGTTACAGCAGGCAACGCAAGTAGCAAGCCTGCACTAAATATAACTTCTCCCCACAGCGCAATTTTCATTGGGTTAATTCCGCTACCACCCAAAACAATCGGCATAGAAATGAAGCTGTTAGCAATAGCTGTAACAATCATCAAATGACCATCCAATCCTAAAAAAATCAACATGGCAAGTAGCACTAAAAACTGATTTATCGCGGTGCTTTGACCTTGCGATTGTGGATCATAAAATGTAGCGAAGCCAAGACCCATCGACATGCCAATCAGCTGTCCGGCCATATCTACGGCCGAAAAAACTAGTCGCATACTAAACCCAATAGCCAGCCCAATAACAAGCTGTTGCACTAAAATAAGTAAACCTTGAAATGAAAATATCTCAAATTGTGGCAATGGTGGCAGCGTAGGCATAATAATCAGGGTGAGCATTAAACCTAGGCCCAGCTTAACTTGATTTGGTATTGAATTATGGCTGAAGATAGGTGCTGTCGCGATTACGCCTAGCACTCTAGTTAAAGGCCAGAGCAGGCTAATCACCCAAGTCTGAAAAAGTTCGCTGCTAATTGAAACCATTATTTTTTATTTAAGTAGCGCTGGAAGCCCTGTCAATTGGCCATTGCAGGGATGCTAGTAAAAACCAAATGCATATAGTCCACCATGGTTGTTAGCATAAATTGGCCTGCAAAGATTAACGTAATAAACAGACCTACCAACTTAGGGATAAATGATAAGGTGGCTTCATTAATCTGTGTGGCCGCCTGAAAAATACTCACTACTAGGCCGATGACAAGAATCACTAGCAATATCGGCGCAGCTATGAGCAAGGTGATTTCCATGGCATCACGGCCAAGTGTCATGACACTTTCTGGAGTCATTTTATTTCCTTAAAATTCTAATAGAAGCTTTGTACCAGCGAGCCCAGCAACAACTGCCAACCATCCACCAATACAAATAACATTAATTTAAATGGTAGCGACACAATCGAAGGCGATACCATCATCATACCCATCGCCATCAACACACTAGCCACTACCATATCGATAATTAAAAATGGAATAAATATGGCAAACCCAATCTGAAAAGCTGTTTTAAGCTCGCTGGTCATAAATGCTGGCACTAGAACACGCAATGGCACTTGCTCTGGTGTTTCTATTTTTTCGATTTGCGCCATTTTCACAAATAATGCGAGGTCGCCCTCACGTGTCTGCTTCATCATAAAAGCTTTAAGTGGCTCAGAACCCTTATCCAGCGCCTCTTGCATAGTAATTTTGTTCTCAGAAAGCGGCTGATAAGCATCTAAATAAATCTTGTCAATTACTGGACTCATCACAAAAAAAGTGAGGAATAGTGCCAAACCAATCATCACCTGATTTGGTGGCGCAGACTGCGTACCCAGCGCTTGCCGTAGCAATGACAATACAATAATAATGCGAGTAAAGCCTGTCATCATCAACACAGCTGCTGGCAAAAAAGTGAGCGAAGTTAGCAGAATTAGTGTTTGCAAACTCAAGGTGTAATTCTGCCCACCATTTGCAGCTGGTAGTGCGTTTATGAGCGGCATCCCGTTATCTGCAAAAGCTAGAACTGGCAACATTAATACAGATATCAGCGACACGAACCAAAATGATTTTTTTTGATTATCTTTCATCAGGTTTTTCAAAATCTTTAGTTTCGGTAAGTTTAGCGGTCGATTTTTTTAACCACATTGCAAATGAAGGCACAAATGATTGCGTAAAATTATCTAAATTTAAGCTACTGGTACTTAATTCAGTTTTAAGCATAACTTCTGAAAGTTGCGTGGATCCTGCATCTAAATTGGCTAGACCATTGACTTGACCAGAAGCCACACCAATTACTATCCAGCGCCCTGCCACCTCAACTACCACGACACGCTCTCGCGAGCCAACGCTGACGCCGCCTACAACACGCACTACAGATTGATTTTTACTGCCAATATTAGGCATGAAGCGCTTCAGCACCCAGGTAATAAGCGCCATAATCGCCAGCACTACCACCAAACCAAGTATCATTTTCAACATGCCACCTGATGGCGATGCAACCACTGTCTCTGCAGCCAATGCGCTAAAAGACAACATTAAAAAACTCAAAAAAAATAAATTTAAACGTGTTTTCATGGAGATTTTGCTAATTAATTTATTTGTTTATTTTGCGAATTCGTTCTGCAGGCGTAATGATATCCGTCAAACGAATACCAAACTTATCGTTCACCACCACAACTTCTCCTTGTGCAATTAAACATCCGTTCACCAGCACATCCATTGGCTCACCAGCTATACCATCAAGCTCAACTACCGAACCTTGCGCTAATTGCAGCAAGTTTTTAATAGCAATTTTGGTACGTCCCAATTCAACCGTAAGCTGCACTGGGATATCTAAAATAAAATCAATATCATTTTGCGTTTCATTGAGTTTGTTCTTTGGGCTGAATTCAGAAAAAACTTGTGTCTGTTCAACGTTGTTAGTTTGTAGCGCAGAGGACTCTGCGGATGCCTGCTCTGCAATCGCAGCGCCCCTATCATCTTCCGCAACTGGCTCATCTGCTCCTACTATTACTTCATCTACTGCTACCACTTCTTCTAAGACATCAGTCGCCATAGGGCTCTCCTTTAATATATTCTGTTGAGTTAGATCGTAAAAGCTTCTCTACGCGCAAAGCATACTGACCATTAAACAATCCGTATTTGCAAAGCATCACTGGTACGCCGTCTACCTGTCCTTCAACCTCCTCAGCAATCTGCAGTGGAATGACATCACCTACTTTCATATTCAGCACTTCACCTAATTGCATTTTGGTTTTGGCAAGATCTGCCACAATTTCGATTTCCGCGGCTTGCACCTGTTGCGTCATCAGTTTTACCCAGCGCTTGTCTGTACCCAATACTTCACCTTGCAAAGTGGAAGACAGCATGTCGCGTATCGGCTCTATCATCGAGTATGGTAAACAGAAATGTATCTCGCCACTGGCTGGTCCCAGCTCAACATTGAATGTAATCGCCACTACCACTTCATTAGGCGTAGCAATATTGGCAAATTGGGTATTCATTTCTGATCGCACAAAATCAAACTGAACTGGATATACTGGCTCCCATGATTTTGAGTAAGTTTCAAACACGATATTGAGAATGCGCTGAATAATGCGCTGCTCAGTCTGGGTAAAATCACGACCTTCAATACGTGTGTGAAAGCGACCATCGCCACCAAACATGGTGTCTACTACCAAAAATACTAAAGTTGGATCAAACACCATCAGCGCATTGCCTCGCAAAGGCTTCATTTGTATTAAGTTTAGATTGGTAGGAACGACGAGGTTACGAATAAAGTCGCTGTATTTGACAGTGCGCACAGGGCCAACAGACACTTCAACAGTGCGCCGTAAAAAATTAAACAACTCTATTCGGAGCAAGCGAGCAAATCGCTCGTTAATAATCTCAAGCGTTGGCATACGGCCGCGCACAATCCGCTCTTGCGTTGCCATATTGTAATCACGTACAGACCCACTGTCGCTCTCGGGTTTAACGTCATCACTATCGCCATCGACGCCTTTTAATAAGGCGTCAACCTCATCTTGAGATAAAAATTTATCAGCCATGACTAAAGGTTGTTCTAACTACTGAATTACAAAAGAAGTAAAAAACACACCAGATACTTTTTGCGGCTTTGCACCTGCAGAAAACGGTTTTTTCACCTCTGCAACAATTTCGTCGCTCAACTGTTTTTTACCTTCAGAGCTAGAAATATCCGTTGCACTTTTGCTGGTCAATAGCATGAGCAAACGGTTTCGTACCGCTGGCATTTGCACTTTTAATAACTCAGCATCTTCAGGAGTATCAAGTTGCATGGAGATATCCAACTGCAAAAACTTCTCGTCAGGATCAGGCAATAGATTTACTGTAAACGTTTCTAAAGTAACGAAGACAGGCGCTTTTGCTGGCTCCTCATGTGTCGCTTCTTTTTTATGATTTGGTTTCTGATGCATAAAATACCAAGCCGCCCCACCGCCACCACCAGCCAGCACTAGCAACGCTGCTAAAATGACAATGAGTTTCTTTTTGGAAGATTTTGCTGGTACCGCTACTGCAGCCTCTTCAGATTTAGGGTCTTGTGCCATTTTCATGCCTTTCCATATTGACTGTGCCTATGCTGACCATTGATCAGTCATAAGCGTTATTGATATGTCTATTATGGGAAAAAACGGCCTACTAACATGCGTAGATAAGAGGTGGGAAAATGTGTTAAATTGGAACTTCCCGATTCAAAGAGTAATAGTCTAGATCTAAATCAGACGGGTATTTTAGGCGAAAGTATCTACCAACCCATTGATTAGACGAACATTAGTATTCTCAATGACAGTTTTTTCTTCTACAAATCCAGGCGTGTTGCTATTAAGTTGCGGAGCTAATCGATTTTGCGTAGCTTGCTGAAACTCCTGCTTTGATTGTCCACCAGCACTGACATTTGCCTGACCCAGCTGGATGCCAGATTCATTTAATTTTTCACGTAAATTGGTCATCCCATCTTGCAAGGCCTGCCTAACTTCTGCGTTATCCGACTTAAACACTGTATCCACCATATCATTATTGACACTAATCACCACTTGCAAAGGCCCCAAGTCCGGCGGGTTCAGCGTCAATGTAGCCGACTGCTCACTGGCACCTATCATCCACAACACTTTCTGACTAATGGCTTGATCCCAGCCTGATTTTCCTGGATAAGCTTGAATAATATTGTTATTAGCGACCGTTTGCTGAATAGGTAATGTGGCGTTGATTTGTCCCGTAGCTTGATAACTTAATGGCGCCAGCATATCTCTATCTTGATTTGCGCCATCTTTAATAGTATTAGGTATCAGGTTAGCACTTATCGATTCCCTAGCACTGGTTTGCTTAGTTGCACTTTGTTGCGTTGCTTCTAACCAATGCAATTGTTCAGGAGAGCTCTCTGTTAATACAGCCTGTGGATTATTTTTCTGTACTTTAGCATCACTCGCTCGACCCTCTTTAGCTTGAGCACTCTGGCTTTGTGCCAAAGCATTACTTAAAGCTACATCCTTAATACTGGAAGTCTGCAAAAAATTTTTAGTATCTATTGCGGGTGAGGTCTCGTAAGTTTTTTTCGAGTTGATGGTTGGTATTATTTGTGCAAATGGAACAACTAGCGCTACCGTGCTAGCTTCTGTAGTGTCATTCACAACCTCCTCTGATTTTGAATCGACATCCTCCTCTACAACTGGTAATACCTTTGTAATTAGCACAACTTGCTCAATCGGCTTCGCACTCAAACCTTCCACAAGACCAGAATTTTTACTTTCGGTTGTATCGTGACTACTTTTAGCACTCACCTTTTCCACACCAAATTGACCTTCTACATTCGCATTTGTGGCTATCTCAAGATAGTCAGTCTTAGGTTCGACTTTTTCTCCCGCCACTTTAGTGCCAGAGTTATTCTGCAGCCGAGGCGTTTTCTGTGCTGTTTCCTGCAAAACCAAGCTATTTTGAGATGAGTCTTTCTGATTTTTTACCTGCCTATTCAACATCTTTTGAAATGAATTGTTCGAATCCACAGCAGCTGATTTATCAACTACTGCATTACTTTTGTTAGTAGCATCTGCAGTCTTTTTTAGCATTCCCATGCTTGCCATTTGTAGGGATAAATTTTTCATGTTACCAAACTCCAAGAATTAACAATTCCATCTCTTTTAAATGATTGTGTTTACTTAATCAAACGATTTGATTGCTGGGTAATACTAGCGCGCATTGCAAACTCATCCATCATTTTCTGATCCATTTTTTGCTCAATCTTAAGCTCACGCTTATCTGAACGCTTAGAGAGTACCTCGTATGATAATTTTTTACGTTGGCTTTCTTGCCACAATTGGCGCTGCACTATCACTTGTTGCTTTGTAAATTCAACCACTTCCAGCTGCCCAATAACTGCCTGATCTAACTTGCTAAAAAAATTCTTAAAATTACGATAGGCTTCCTTGCCTACACCAGTCTCCATTAGCTTGCTAAGGTTTTTAATGTAGTCCTGCTGATATTCGATTAGTACGCAATGTTTGTTTTGTGCCTCACCCGCTATTTTCAATGCTTGTGCCAAAGCTTCCGCCGCTAAATCCACTTCCTTGGCCGCAATCTCCTTTAACATCTTTATTACACTAGCTGCTTGTGCTGCCATATCTTCTCACCTAATTTAACGTCGATTCATTGAGCACATGTGCGAGATATTGAATGCTTTCGCCCACCCTAGCCTGTTCTAAAATATCCTGCTGTAAAAATGCATCGATACTCTCATGTTTGGCAATCGCCTCATCAAGCACTGCATCGCTTCCCGCTTCATACGCGCCAACGTTAATCAGGTCTACACTACGCATATAGCGCGAATTTAGTTGCTTAAGCTTGCGAGCAAATTTTTGGTGTTCTGGGCTAGTAATGTTGTGCATGGCGCGGCTAATCGATTGCTCAATGTCTATCGCAGGATAATGGCCACTCTCTGCCAAGCTACGACTTAAAACAATGTGCCCGTCAAGAATCGCACGCGCCGCATCGGCAATTGGATCCTGCTGGTCATCACCTTCGGTAAGAACTGTGTAGAAAGCAGTTATTGAACCTTCACCAGGCTTACCGTTACCCACGCGCTCAACTAACGCTGGTAATTTAGCAAACACAGAGGGAGGATAACCTTTGGTAGCAGGTGGCTCACCAATCGCCAAAGCAATCTCACGTTGCGCCATGGCAAAACGCGTCAGTGAATCCATAATTAACAATACATTTTTACCTTGATTGCGGAAATTCTCAGCTATAGTTGTCGCGTAGTTAGCCCCCTGCAGGCGCATCAATGCTGGCGCATCCGCAGGTGCAGCAACAACGACTGAGCGTGCTAAACCTTCAGAGCCTAAAATCTGTTCAATAAATTCTTTTACTTCGCGACCACGTTCACCGATTAAACCGACGACAATCACATCTGCTGTGGTATAGCGCGCCATCATACCGAGCAACACGCTTTTACCTACGCCTGAACCCGCAAATAAGCCCATACGCTGACCACGGCCAACCGTGAGCATACTGTTTATCGCACGCACACCCACATCCAACACCTCTTCAATTGGTGCGCGCATCAAGGGATTCATCGGACGCGTACTTAAAGGTGCGCTTTGTTGCGATTCTATCTTGCCCAAACCATCTAACGGATTGCCTGCTCCGTCTACTACGCGCCCTAGTAATTCATTTCCCACTGGCAAGTGACGCGCGATATCTGTGCCTCTTCTGCGTGGCGCTTGCCCAAAGCGCGGTTTAGGTAAAGCTTCAGCCACTTCTAAAGCAAAAACTTTCGCGCCTGGCACTACGCCATCCACGCCACTTTGCGGCATCAATAACAAGCAATCACCATCAAAGCCAACCACTTCAGCTTCAACTCGGTTACCTTCTGCCAAAGGTACATAGCAAGCACTACCAATGGGAAGTTTGATACCAACCGCCACCATTACTAATCCAGTTAATTTTGTAATGCGACCCGCGATTTCCACAGGCTCGACCAGACGCAATATCTCTTTGCAATCTCGCACATGGTCATGCCAGCGCGACTGATGAATGTTTTGTTGATTTAATCTGTCCTGACTCATAGCAGAAGCCAATTGTTATTCTGTGCCAATGCTTCGCTGATTCTTTTCCAGCGAACTGCATTGGTTGCGTCGATTTGATTCGCGCCAGTTTCAACTAAACAACCACCACGCTCAACATTACTGTCCTCCTGTATCAACCACTGCTGGCTAGATATTTCATCGGCTAAATACTCACGCAACATCTGTGCATCATCATGATGCACTAGAATTCTAGCTGGTTTTTGCACATAAGGAAGATAATGAATGGCATCCATCACCACTGGCAAAACTGTCGCTGGATCAATATCCAGCTTGATCTTCAACATGGATTTAGCAATATCAAGCGCTAATGACAGCACGTCATCCGCTATCTGCTCATCAGATTTTTCAAGCGCTTCGCTAAAAGCTGTCGTCAACTTCAAAAAGTTTTGCCTGTCCTCATGTGCAGCTTCTCTGGCCTTTGCCAAGCCAACGGCAAATCCTTCTTGCATACCTTTGGCATAGGCTTCTTTGCGCAGACCATCAAAAATCTGTGTCATCGCATCAGAGTTTACAACACCCTCTTTTTTCCTAGATTTACTGCTACCGACGCTTCGATTCTCATCTGCAAACGAAGACATTTCCCATCTTTCGTAAGCGGTTTGTTGTTCTTTGGGGACAGTTAAATTAGACATTTTGCGCACCTTTATACATATTGATCATCATCGCCTTTACCAGCGAGTTGTATTTGGCCTTCATCGGACAACCTGCGAACGATTTGCAGAATTGCTTTCTGTTGTGTTTCTACTTCTGAAAGTTTGACAGGGCCTTTTGTTTCTAAGTCTTCTTTCATCATCTCTGCCGCGCGTGACGACATGTTTTTAAAGATTTTTTCGCGCATTTCTTCGGTTGTGCCCTTAAGTGCAACTATTAGTGATTCGGACTGAACTTCCTTCAGCATCACCTGTATGCCCTTATCATCAATATCCATAATGTTGTCGAACACAAACATTTGATCCGTGATTTTTTGCGCCATTTCTTCGTCGTAAGTTTTCAACCCTTCCATCACGCTGGCTTCATTTTCACCATTCATAAAGTTCATGATGTCAGCTGCCACTTTAATACCACCCATGCTTTGTTTCTTAATATTTTCATTCCCTGTTAATAACTTGGCCATCACCTCATTCAATTCACGTAAAGCAATAGGCTTAACACCATCTAGCGTTGCAATACGCAACATCACATCCTGCCTTAATCTGTCATCGAAAAAGCCAATCACTGCAGAAGCCTGATCTGGTTCCAAATGTACAAGAATTGTGGCAATGATTTGCGGGTGCTCATTTTTGATAAACTCTGCTACAGTCGGCGCATCCATCCACTTTAAACTTTCAATTCCGCTAGAATCGCGCGACTGCAAGATGCGATTTAGCAGACCAGCCGCTTTATCTTCACCCAGCGCTTTATTCAATACAGATCGGATGTATTCATCAGAATCCAAACCAAAACTACTACTTTGCTCGGCAACTGTCAGAAACTCCGTTACCACGGTATTTACTTGCTCGTGACCTACCGACTTCATTGTTGCCATCGCTGCACCTAGCTTCTGCACTTCTTTTGGGCTAAGAAACTTCATCACTTCTGCAGCCTCATCTTCTCCCAACGCAAGCATCAGGATGGCACTACGCATCACACCATCATCACTCATTTTCTCTACCCGTTTCCATTCGTCCAATTGGCGACCACACTAGCCACAACTCTTGGGTTGTCTTTTGCCATTTGCTTTGCTGCTGCCAAATTCTGATCCTTTGCAGGCGCAGCCAATCTTGCCTGTTCGCTACTTAAATTCACGACGGCATCCTCACCTGCTTGAGCATTAAGTAATTTTGGTGATGCTGTCATTAATTTACTCGCCATAGGCTTGAGTACACGGGAGTAAATCATGAATAACACCACAATGCCTACAATAAAGCGTAGTGAGTCTTTAGCATATTCAATCGTTTGTGGGCTTTTCCACATCGGCACTTCTGGCACGATTTCTACAGACTCTCCAGCGAATGAGCTATTCACTACTGTCAGTGCATCGCCACGCTCTTTGTTAAAACCCATCGCTTGCATAGCTAAATCGTTAATTTGTTTTTTCTCAGCAACTGTCAGCGGCCTATAGCTTACTTTGCCTTTTTTATCAGTCACTGGCATATTGTTGACTACAACAGCCACATTCAAACGCTTGATGCCGCCCATAGCTTGCTGAGTATATTTCACAGTTTTATCAACCTCATAATTGGTCATGGTGTTTTTTTGCGTAAACGCAGGCGCTATTGCTACATCTACGGCATCTGCATTTGCATCGGCTGGCGCGTTAATTGGCGCAGTCGAATTGGCTGGCGGCTGATTTGAAAGCGCACCTGGTACACCGTTCGCTTCGCTACCATTATTCGTCAGCGATTCATTGCTTTGCATGCTGCGCACGGTGACATCCTCTGGTTTTTGATTCGGTTTATAAGTTTCTGCAGCTTGCTCTAAGCTAGAAAAATCGATTTCCGCACTTGCTTCTGCACGCACATTTTTTGCGCCAACTATTGGCGAAATAATAGATTCAACACGCTTAGCAATGCTTTGCTGGATTTCATCAACATATTTAAGCTGGGTTGGATCTAAATTATTCGCGCCCATTTTTTTGGAAGTATCTGAAAGCAAATTACCATTTTGGTCGACCACTGTGACATTAGTAGCAGGCAGGTCTGGCACGCTACTAGCTACCAAATGCACCACTGCGCCTATTTGCTGCGCATCTAGGCTGCGCCCTGCGCGTAAATTCAATAATACAGAAGCCGTCGGTTTTTGCTGATCTCTGACAAAAACTGAAGCTTTAGGAATAGCCAAATGAATGCGCGCCACTTCAACCGCACCGATAGCTTGGATGCTACGCTCCAACTCACCCTCTAAAGCGCGCTGGAAATTAACTTGTTCTACAAATTGTGAAACACCAAATTTTTGATTTTCTAAAATCTCAAACCCTATATTGCCACCTCTAGGCAAACCATCAGAAGCCAATTTAAGGCGTGCTTGATGCACTTGCGCCGCAGGAACTAGAATCGCCGTACCGCTTTCAGAAAACTTGTACGGCACATTCATTTTTTCTAGCGCCGCGACAATAGCACCACCATCTTTATCAGAGTAGTTTGAAAACAGTACGCGATAATCTGGCTGCTGGCTCCATAACCAAAATACCGCCATCACAGCGATTACTGCGGCTACGCCTGCCAATAAAAGTAGCTTGTTGCCCATCTGAGAACTAGATCCCATCGCGCTTCCATTCGTTAAACTTGCATCAGCAGCCATTGCTTTTTTCCATTTACCTATTGGATACCATTATGCAGAAGGTAAGGATTTTCAAATTTGGGAATAAAGCACTTTTAATTGGCCTATTTGAACACTGACTCTAGCGCTGAAGTGGTAAATTAGTCGCTGATATCTATTGACTTGAATTGGAGGATGACTATGAAAGCAGGTGGAATTGATTCTGGTAGAATAGAATCCATGCTGGCGCAGCTAAAAATGGCCGCGCAGCGTCCACAAACTGAGGCGTTAGGCGGACTGGCTTCAGCCGCTGGCATACAAAAAAATCAAAGCGCGACAAAAGTTGACTTTTCTGAAGCATTAAAAGCATCGTTAGATCAAGTCAATAGAACGCAGTTGGACGCTGAAAAACTAGGTAAAAATTTCGTCATGGGCGATGACAGCGTGAGCCTTTCTGACGTAATGATTGCTGGGCAAAAAGCCAATATCTCGTTTCAAGCGACTATACAAGTACGCAACAAGCTGGTTTCGGCTTATCAGGACATTATGAATATGCAGGTTTAAACTTAAAAACATATATCCTGCAAATCTTATGGATATTGCCTCGCAGGACATTAATATTTTCTTTTTTAAACAGCTTTATGACGCAGTGGCATTTCTTCTGCGCTCTGCATACCTGCCTCCAACTGATACAACCAAGCTAAAATTTCTGCAATCGCCAAATAAAGTTCGGGCGGAATATGGTCATCCAAATCTACCTGCATCAATAACGCCACTAAGTCTTTAGATTCATGTACGAATACATTATTTTCTTTGGCTTTGGCGATAATCTGCTCGGCAATTAAACCACGACCTTTAGCTACCACTTTAGGAGCGTAATCACTGGCTTCATAAGTCAGCGCGATCGCCTGCTGGTTGGCATTGGGTTTTAAAGCAGAAAGCACTTTATTATTCTGCATGATGCGCAATAGTCAATCTATCGAGTGGCTGACCGCTATTTTCAATCGCTTTAGCTAAGCTTAGCCGCTGATTTTTAAGGGCATCTAGCGTTTGCGTTTGCTCGGCTAATATGCCGATGCGCATACGCCCATCGATAATGCTAATTCTAGCTGAAACTTTGCCAAGCTGTGGCAAGTGTAGCGTCAATTCACTGGCAATCGGTTTGTTTTCTGGTTGCTCATAAGCCTGTTTTTGACTAGATTCGGCGTCTTTTTGCGGAAAATAAACATCCCAGTCCATCGTTTGACCTAGCCAAACTTCACCCTGCCACGACATACGCTGATTTTCCAGAAGCGCCAATTGTTGCGATACTAGTCCTGCAAGTGGCATATTTACTTGGTTCTGTGGCTCCTGCCTAATCGTTGCCAAACTTTGATTGTTTTTCAATAAATCACTTAAATGTGACTCATAAAATAAACCGCTGGTGCTTACTGCGCGCTTTAAATCTTGTGCGACATTTTGTGCGCTATGCGGTGTATGCGTGACTATTGAAGTTGCTTCAAAACGCGTTGAAACGCCTTCGCTTTCTGCTTGATTCAGTATATGGCCAATCAGCTGTGCGGTTGAGCTAATTTTAGCACTTCCAGCTTCATTATTAACGCTAAAAAGTAGCTGAAATGTGGGCGTTGGCGCATCTTTCAAGTATCGCAGCAACAGCGTCTGCCCTGCCTGTGCAAAAGACCCAAGCTCCATTTTAAGGATAATATCTTTGGTAAGCCCTTTACCTTTACCTTCAACTTTTACGTTGTAGCTAGATTCACCTGTCTTTGATAGCACTTGCGCAAAATACTCCTGCCCTTTCACCAGCTGGTTCGCACGGTCACCAAGCGCCTGAATTAAAGATGCAACTGGGTCGACAGCCAGCACAGGTGCAATACGCGAGACTGGGGCAACACTAGCAATGTCAAGCTTATTTAGCATGCGGACTAAATCATTTGCCGTATGTTCGGTTTAATTTCTTACCGTTTTGGCTACTATTCATTAACGCGCTTAATTTTGCCATCTTAGGCGAAACTAAATTGCGTATTTCTAAATCGTCAGCAAGAATACGCTTGATGCTCGCCACTTTTCGCTCAGATGCGTCTCTAGACAATGGCAATACATTCTCGTAAAACTTAAGCTGCTCAATATATTTTGCACAGTCACTTTCCAATGCCGTCAGTTTGTCCCAATCCTCCGCTTTAGCCGCTAGCAACATTTGGCTGGTCAGATTTTCAATTACCTCATAGGTGGTAATTGTGTTTTGATATTTCATCATTTATGCGCCTGCATAATTAGCAATAGCTCGATTTACATTAAGCGTATTTTGGTTTGAAGTGATGGGAGTAGCTACTTGAGAAATGGCTACAGATCTAGCTTGCGCATCGCCAATTGTTTCCCAAGCGCCTTTTAAATCGCTTAAAAGTTGTATCACTTCTTGCACCAGTTCTGGCTGGTTGCGAATATTGGCAATCATCAACCTATGCCCCATATACACATAAAGACTATCTAGACTTTCTGCCAGCTCGCCACCTGCTTTTTTGTTCAGACTGACTCGTAGGCCGCTTTCAATAATCATCGTCGCTTTTGACAACATAGCGCCTTTGTTCTCAATATCTGCATTTTTCATGTGGCCAATTGCGCTTTGACATGCGGCAATAGCGCCTTCATACAACATAATGGTGAGTTTATTTGGGCTTGCTGCCAACACACCAGTTTCTACGCTCATTTGCGCATAGACATTTACTCCATTTTTACTGAATCCAAACATATTCTTATCCTCTAGTCTTATTGGTTATTCGCGTTAAGTGAAGCAAGTTGCTGCGTAAGGAAGCTACTGGTAGAAGCCATGCTAGATAGCAAGGAATCCAGCTTGTTAAATTGTGCACGGTAACGCGCCTCTACTGCGGTCAGTCGCACATTGAGTGCTTCAGTTTGTTTATCCAGACGTGTGATAGAACTTTGCATACCATCGGTTCTAGCTTTCAGCAAGCCGTCATCGCTTAATAGCTTAGTGATGATGTTGTCTAATTGTGCCGCATAGCCGATACTAAAATTAATTGTGCCTCGCGCACCTAATGCGCCACCGTTTACTTTAATGCTTAAGCCTTCACTTGCATCGCCTGTCGCACCGATTAAATTGAAACCTGCGCCAGTGGCTGCAACGCCATTAATGTTACCTGCAGCATTCACTAAGGTTGTGCCCAGCTGGCTAACTTCAACCGCATAGGTTCCCGCTAATGTTTTACTAGTGCTGCTTGAATAAGCAATCAACGGGTCTGTCGCTTTAGCAGAAGTCGCAAATAAAGTGGCAATATCACTAAAATTAGTCGTCACTGCCGTTGCTAACTTGGTCGCATCTAAGGCCAATTTGCCATCACGCTGAAAAGATACGCCAATTTGGCTAAGGGTGTTGATTGTATTGCCACTACTAATTGTTTTAGTCATCACCGATTTGATTTGATTGATGACAGATCTTGCAGTGGCATCGCCCAATAGTGGGCCAGAAGCCCTGCCTGTCTCATCATACTTGGTCAGGTTGCGCAGTGCGTCATTTAATTTATTGTAGCCATCAACAAACGCAGTTACTGATTCTTTTATCTTGTCTTGGTTGGTTGTCAAACCCAAATTTACACTCAGACTGTTACTGGTTGTCAGTAAATTTATCGTCACACCTTCAATCGCATCAGTAATTGTATTGCTGGCTTTCACCACAGCAATACCATCAATATCTAAAATAGCATTTTTTGCGGCCTGCATTTGCGTTAGATTCTGCCCGCTACCGACAGTAGCAAGAGGATCAAAGGCCAATTGCGACAAACCAATGCTATCCACATTGTTCGCATCATCATCCGCTACCGATATTTTCAAGCTATTGACTTCACCAGTATCTTTAGAGGTAATCACCAGGCGATTCGTCGTGCCATCATTTACAATAGTCGCGCTGACGCTGGAATTAGAAGCGTTAATTGCATCGCGCACTCCAGCCAGTGTGTTATTTGAACTGCCAATGGCAATCACTACGTCAGTTTTAGCGGCGTTTGCTGTGAAAGAGCTTGGTGTCGGTGGCGCGAGCACTTCTGGCGTAAAAGTACCGAAAGAGATGGTCAGCGTACCTGCACCAATGACATCAGTAGTATTTGCAACGCCAGCCATCGCCAACTTTTGCGATTTAGCCAGCTGGCTCACGGTGACTGCATAGTCACCGAGCGTCGCACTACCATTGGCGGTAGCGGTAAATACAGCTGGATTGCCAGAGGTGACGGTCTGTGCATTAAATTTAGCAGGACTAGAAAGCGCTTGCACCGCAGTCTGAAAAGTGGATAAAGTACTTTTCATCGTGCCATAGGCAGAAACCTGAGATTGATAATCCGTTTTTTGCCTAGCTACCGCTGCTAATGGCTGTCTTTCGACGTTCATGATACTAGCAACAATAGAAGCCACATCAAGGCCAGAACCAATCCCTGCTGATGAAATAGGCATATCAATATTCCTTTAGTATTTACGCATTCAAATTTGCACTTTAAGCGGTTTGCCTAATAACAAGGCCTTGCAACTTGTCCAGGGTTTTAGACATAGCCACGACTTCTTCATTTGGAATCTGTCTCAATACTTTATGTGTAGTCGTATCCACCACTTTTACAATCATCCGTTTCGATTCATGATCGAGTGAAAACTCAATGGTCTGTAACGCAGGTGCCACATACTCATTTAATTTCTTTACCGCACCTGTAAGTGTGTCTTCATCAATTTGAGTTATTTGCTTACTTTCTACCTTACCAACTGTTTTATGTCCTGCCGAACTGACTAATGCAATTTGGCTGGCGGCAATATTATGCGGGCCAGCCGGTCTATTTACAGAACCATAAGAATCTAATGGCGAGTTAAACATGATGAACTCCTTAGCAAAAGTCCACAGGATTATCACTAACCCTGTGGAAGTTGAATCAATTTACTTTTCTCAATTCACTAAACTTGGGATTAGCCTCTTAACAGAGCTAATACGCCGTTTGGTAATGAGTTTGCTTGCGCTAACATGGCTGTACCTGCTTGTTGCAAGATTTGACCACGTGTCAATTTTGCAGTTTCTGCGGCAAAGTCAGCATCCATGATGCGAGATTTGGCAGCAGATTGGTTTTCAGAGGCCACTTGCAAGTTACCGATTACAGATTCAAAACGGTTTTGCACAGCACCCAAACCAGCACGCGCAGTGTTCACGCTTGTCAATGCAGTATCAAGCAAGCCGATAGCTGTAGTAGAAAGTGCATTGGTTGTTACAGCGCCAGCGATAGAAATAGCTGCAGTTGATGCAACAGCGATTGTGTCGGTAGCATCAGCACCTACTTGGAATGTATAACCCGTACCGAATACTGCAGAGCCATTGAATTTGGTTGTGCCAAGACGTGTTACTTCTGCCACCAATGATTGATATTCTGTATCAAGGTTAGCCAAGTCAGCAGTACCGTTAGTGCCGTTGGCACCTTGTACAGCCAATTCACGCATACGTTGCAATGCATCTGTTACTTTACCTAAAGCGCCTTCAGCTGTTTGTGCGAAAGAAATCGCATCGTTCGCATTACGCATCGCCACGCCCATACCACGCACTTGTGCATCCATACGAGTTGCGATTGATAAGCCAGCAGCGTCATCTTTAGCGCTATTAACACGTAAGCCAGATGACAAACGTTGAATTGATGTGTTTAACGCACTTTGTGATGTGCTTAAATTACGTTGTGTGTTTAATGAAGCAATGTTGGTGTTAATTACTGCAGCCATGATAAATCTCCTAAATATAAGTTATGTTTCAATTACAACCTACTGCTTAAGCGTTGCAATTCACCATGAATTGCGTTGCAGTTAAAAATGTTATCGGTAAGCTTTTGAGAAAATTTAGGGTGAGTTCTAAAATTTAATTTCCACTATAATTTCTCATGAACTTGATTTTCGTTTCTTACCGAATAAGCAGTCCCGATGTAAACAATGTCGGCAGTAATTTTTAAATCTTTAGGATATCGCTCCTTACCATGATTTTTTTGTCATTAAATTAGCTTAAAATTTACTCAAAATAGATGGCCTGCAAGCCAATATCCACGAGGTCTGCAGGGCCATTAAAAATTAAATAATTAGTGTGTTCACTAGACTATTGAATATCAACTATGATATTCAATATTTTTTGAAAATAAAGAAGTAATACAGAGGGGAAAGCAGGTTAAATCTTGGTTTGATAGGTGTTTTAGCGAGGGAGATTGCTGGCTGGAAGAGATGTCTGGTTAGACAAGATTACAGATAGAGATTAGTTGTAAACTAAATTGTTCTTAATTGCGTAATGCGTCAGCTCTGCATTGTGGCGTAAATGCATTTTATCCAGCAAGCGTGCGCGATACATACTGACTGTTTTAACCGATAATGAAAGTTGTTCTGCAATATCACTTACAGACAAACCAGAAGAAATCATCACCATGGTTTGAAACTCGCGGTCAGAAAGCGTTTCATGCGGTGCTTCAGGCTTATCCATTCCTACCTGATCTGCCAATATTTCAGCCACTTCTGGCGTGATGAATTTTTTACCTTTTGCCACGGCGCGAATTGCAGGCAATAAGTCAGACGATGCGCTTTGCTTACACAAATAGCCAGATGCGCCCGATCTCAAAGCCCGCACCGCATACTGCTCTTCAATATGCATCGATAACATCAATACAGCAATATGATTATTTTCACTTTTAACATATTTAAGCACTTCCATGCCGCTGCGATCTGGCATTGAGATATCCAATAGCATGACATCTGCGTTGAGCTGACGTGCTAACTTAATCGCCTCAGCTCCATTTTGCGCCTCACCAATCACTTCAACATCGTCTGTTACAGATAAAATCTGATTGATGCCAGCTCTCAGAATTGCGTGGTCATCTACAATGATTACTTTGATTTTTTTGCTATTTATCATTATTTTCAAACTCTCTTTAGCTTAAGTCGTTATTATTAAAACTCTTCTCAACCAACCTATTTGTATAGATTGTGTTTATTTCGACAACTGTGTGTATTTTTTCAACATATTAAGACTGATTTTTTGTTGTTTTGTACATACATGATTTGATAAGCGCAAGCAGCATGCCAACTTTTACCAGTTGGTCATTTATTTGCAAAATTGAGGATCTTAAACAGGTCTGAGACTAAGCGCAAAGCGCCTAGATAGTAAAAACTTAGATTGGGAGCTTGACGGTAATCACAGTGCCTTGCTTACTTTCGATTGGTTTAGAGATTCTAAAACTGCCGTGCATAGCAATGGCGCGTTCTTGCATGCCACGTAAGCCAAATGAATCCGTTTTCAATTTGTCATTAGGCTTGATGCCGATGCCATTATCTGTAATCGTCATCACTACTTCATTGTCACTCGCATTCAAATCTACGCTTACTTCTGTCGCCTGCGCATACTTTGAGATATTAGACAAAGCCTCCTGACAGATACGGAACATCGCCATCGCTTGTTCTGTGGAAGCAGAAATCTCTGCTCGATTAGATGTAAATAGGCAAGGAGTCGCTAATTGCTTCTGGAATTCTTTTGTTTGCCACTCAATGGCATCCACAATACCTAAATCCAAAATATTTGGTCGTAAATTCCCAGAAATTCTATGCACTGTTGCAAAAGTATTATCCACAACAGATAGTAAACCTTTAGTGTGCTCCAGTATTGCTTTTGGTGTAGATTTTGGCTGATCGACAATGGAAGACAAGCCCATTTTAATAGCGGTTAAATTACCGCCTAAATCATCGTGTATTTCGCGCGCTATTTTTTTACGTTCATCTTCACGAATGGTATTAATGTGTGCGGTCAAATCTGCCAATTCGCGCCGCGATTGCTCAATTTGAGACTTCTCATTTTTGCTTTGTGTAATATTGAGCATAATGCCATCCCAAACTATCACACCATTACTGAGTTTTCTTGGCGTTGCGCGCATGTTAATCCATTTGGTATCTTGCCAGCCATCAATCCATACTCGACCGTCCCAATCTAGTAAGCAAAGTTCTGCGGCCGATATTTTTAATCGCGTACGTAAACTGGCATGATCTCTTGCATTCATCATCGAATAAAATTGACTGGGAGTCTGATATAGCTCTTCTGGCTCAATACCAAGCAAGGCTTTACTACCATCACTTAAGTAAATAAATTCTATTTCGCCACCAGCGCCTTGCCGAAATTGAAACACACTGCCAGGCGTGTTGGATACAATCGCTTGGAATCGCGATTCGCTCTCGTTCAAGGCCTGCAAAGTTCTTTCGTTAGAGGTTAAATCATTCTTAATCACCAGAATGTACTCTACTTTATTCGCTTGCAACAGCATCACCCGCAACTGATAACCGTCTGTTTTGATGACTATGGGATTTTGCTCCAAGCTCACTTCTATAATATTGGCTTGGCTTTTGCTGTGTTTAACGTGTTCCTGAAGCGCTTCTTTACTTACTCCCAGTAAACCATCCATATTTTTTGGTTTAAAGCTCGCAAGATCTTGCCCTAAGTTTTTTTGCGCATTTTCACTCACATACACAAGTTTCATCGATGAAGCATCAAGAAGATAAACTTCATCCGACGCACCTAGCATCATGGCTTTTAGAAATAACTGGGCATCAGCTACAGGGAACAATTTAGTTACCTTTTTTTGTTTTTTTCTAAATTTAACACAAATTTATCATTAGCCAACGTTTAATTTTATACAAGGGTGTTCAAATCAATTTCTGTCATCACTCGATTTTTACCTGTTCTTTTAGCCAAATACATCGATTGATCTGCACGATGTATCACAGTAGCTTCAGTTTCATCATTTTTAAGTAGCGCTACGCCAGCACTAAAAGTGATGAGTAATTTTTCATTATTCCCCAAAAAGAACTGTTTTGTCAGCGCGCGTTGCAAACGCTTAATCGTTGAGACTGCTGCTTCCAGGTCGGTATCAGGCAACAATATTACAAACTCCTCGCCACCAAACCTTGACACCACGTCCGTCGGTCGCATTGTTGTTTGTATCACTTTGGCCAAGTGCTGCAGTGCCGTATCGCCAACATTATGACCATAGGTGTCGTTTAAACTTTTAAAATTATCAATATCTAGCAAAGCCACGCTAAGCAGACCTCCACCGCGCTGGGCTCGCGCCATTTCTCTCGTCATGGCTTCATCTAAGCCGCGCCGATTAAGTACGCCAGTCAGTTGATCTACGCGCACCGTTTCACTCAGTTCCGATAACTCTTCTTGCAGTTTGCGAATTTTTACTTGCGCCGACTCCACGCTATCACGCTGCTCTAACAATACTTCACGCGAACGCACGATTTCCGCCTGCATGGTATGCGTATCTTTCATCAAATTTTCTAGCAACACATTGATTTGTAAAATATCTTCCGTTTCAGATAGCTTTTCGGCGTAATTTTCAATTTTCTCCTGATAGCTACCACTTGAATCGGACATATCGCCCAATCGATCTACAAAAGTAGAAATCATTGTTTTAAATGAGCTTTTAGCCTCATTCAAGCTGTGTTTCAGCATGCCTTGTTTGAAAATTACCTCTTTCAAGCTCTTTTCGGCATCTTGAATCAGCGCTCTTTCTAGCGGGCTGGACACAATCGTTTGCACCACGGCAATTTGGCCACGTATCCATTCGTCATCGGCCACTAACTCACTAATGTTATCCACTAACAGTTTAAGTAGTCTTAATAAGTCTTGCTTCATCCCCTCTTCATTGGCTCCCATCAGCTCAACGCGCACTAGTAGCGCTCTGAACTGTTTGGCCATCAACTGCCAATCTTTTAGCTTACGTGCCTTTTCGGAAAGGAGAAAAATCTGACGCGCTTCTTCTTTAAGTTCTGGATAGCCATCCAAGCGTGGGATCAGCCCATGATTAAGTGATTGCTTGAGCATATCTTGCAATGTGCGGAAAGTTTCCTGAAATTGATCAGTGTTATATTCAGGCATAACAGCTATTGCAGTTGACTCTATGCTTTCAACTGCATCGTTCTCGGGCTCAACGCCGCTATTGACATCAAATTGCAGCCAGCTCTTAGCAACACCCTGTATTTTTTGAGATAAAAGTAAATCGCCAGAAAAATCATTAAGGCATTGTTCTAACGCTACTTTTTTCTGCATCGCATCCAAGCCAGAATGTTTGGCATCCCAGCCCTGTAAAAGCTCTCGGATGGCATCTGGCCACTGTTTAGACTCTTCAATACTGGTGTCCATACCTTCACTCAATAAGGCTGGCAATGCGGACCAGTTGTTTTTGTCCAATAATTTTTCCCAGCGATTAATCCAGTTATTCTGTTCTGCAGTTTTGTTCGGTATCTGCTTAAGCGCCTTTTTAATAGCGCTTTCTAGGCTTTCTGTCGCGGGAATACTTGCTACTTCATTATAAATCAGCCGATAATTTTCTGGCGTAGGCTCTACTTTGCGCACAGCCATCTGTTTTATCGCTTCTCGCGCAATTTCGATTGGTATAGCAGCAGATTTATTTTGTTTACTCACATTAAGCATAGTTTTCTCTACAGGTTGGCTATGATTGTTAAAATTGTATTGCTCATATTTTCCTATTAAAGCGCAAATTCAAAAGCTTATTAAGTGGCACTTTTATTGCTCTATTCTAAAGCAAACATAATCCATCTCGCTTAAAACTTAAAAGTCATCTGGAGTTACATAACGTCCTAAATTGCATACCCTGCAGACCGCATGGATACTGGCTTGTAGGGCATTTATTTTGAATAATTTTTAGGCAAAATTATCTTTAATACTTAAAACTGAGGTAAAATGCCAGCTGGCGGGCCTCCCCGCATTGTAAAGTAGCCAACTTGGTCAGGGGCGGAAGCCAGCAGCCACAACTATTGCGCAAGTGCCGGGGGCAAGGCTCGCCTCTTCAACTCACAATCAAAAATAACGTCGTTAAAGCGTCTTGCCGTACAAAAACGTACTATCTTCGACGCCCTGCCTTGTTCTTTTTGATTTATCAACAGCATGAAAATGTAAGCAATTTAACTCCAATTTTTTTAGCCTAATGATGAGTTTTCGGCTAAAATTCAGCTTATGTCATATCAAGTCCTCGCGCGAAAATATCGCCCAAAATCATTCGAAACTTTAGTCGGACAAGATCACGTCGTACGCGCGCTCACCAACGCGCTTACGCAACAGCGCTTGCACCACGCTTACTTGTTCACTGGCACGCGCGGCGTCGGAAAAACTACGCTGGCGCGTATTTTGGCTAAATCGCTCAATTGTGAAACTGGTATCACCGCCACACCCTGCGGCGTCTGTAACGCGTGTACAGAAATCGACCGCGGCCGTTTTGTCGATTTACTCGAAGTCGATGCCGCGTCCAATACGCAAGTGGATGCCATGCGCGATTTGCTCGACAACGCCCAATACGCGCCCACCGTTGGCCGCTTTAAAGTCTATATCATCGACGAA